>JARKQF010000309.1 GCA_029973975.1 Paludibacter sp. | reverse complement strand
ATTTTTATTTTTCGCCTCTATTACATAATGGATTTTTTTTTGTAAAGGAAAAAAATTAAGTATCGATAAAATACTTGAATTACTTTATTTGTTGGCATTATACACTTCTTTTATCTTTTCGACAATATTTGTTGTGGATTTGCCTTTTACTTCGGGAATAAGAACAACGCGGCCTCCCCACTTTTTAACATCATCTCGGCCCACAACTTTATCTTCCGGCCAGTCGCCGCCTTTAATAAGGACATCCGGCTTTAAGTAAATGATCAGCTCCTGCGGCGTCAGTTCTTTGAATATAGTAACAAAATCAATAAACTCCAAGGCAGCCAGAATTTCCGCCCTCTCATCTTCGCCAACCAGCGGCCTTTTTTCGCCCTTGATCGACCGCACCGAAGAATCGCTGTTGAGCGCCAGCACCAAAACGTCGGCGGTTTTTTTTGCTTCCCGGAGGTAACGGACGTGGCCGACGTGCAAAATATCAAAACAGCCGTTGGTAAAGGCTATTTTTTTGCCATCTTTGCGCAAAGCATCAAGTTTTTCTTTAAGTATTTGTCTGTCCAGAATTTTATCCATTGCAACTCCCTGAAATTATAACGGTTTACGAATTACGCGGGACAACGTTAAGGCCGCGACTTTTTTTGCTCCGGCCTGCATTAATACCCTGGCGCATTCATTGATCGTCGATCCCGTAGTATAAACATCGTCAACCAGAATGACGCATTTACCGGCGATGTTATTCTTGTCTGTGACCGTAAAAGCTCCTTTAATGTTTTTTTCTCTTTCGGCTTTATTGAGACCGGTCTGAGTTAAAGTAAAATTACACCTTTTTAGCAAGGAAAAATTTACCGGAAAATGATGCTTTTTCCCCATTTCTTCCGCCAGCAGCAGCGACTGGTTGAAACCGCGTTCTCTAAGTCTTTTAATATGCAGCGGTACGGGGATCAAAAGAGAATATTCGGAAAAATCAAAATCCGGGAAAGAAAAACCGGCCATGAAAGAGCCCAGAGCCCTGCCTGTGGATATGTTGCGTCCGTATTTGAATTTATGGATCGCATCCATAATAATTGATTCAAAGCCCGCCGCAGCACGCGCCCTGGCAAAATAAGGCTGATGCAGCAGGCAGTCGCCGCAGATATGGCTTTCAGCGGGGCTGTCTAAAAACGGCAACCCGCAGATCGGGCAAAGACTGCCGGTGATGAAACTGATTTGGGAAAGACAGGCGGGACAAAATATCTGCCCTGACGACCGGTTGATAATCTCGGAGCAGGCCGCGCACTGCGGAGGAAAAATAATGTCGCCGACGTCGCTTAGAAGTTCTCTCAGACTCACTGCATTCCTTCGGGCAGTTGTTTAATTTCCGTGGCGTTTTCATCAATATTCGCGCGGGGCACATCCCACAGATTTTCGATATCGTAAAAAGCCCGGATCGATTCCAGAAAGATGGAAATAATTACATCGTCATAGTCCAGCAGAATCCACTGCCCATAGGCTTCTCCTTCCACTCCCAGAGGCAGAATTCCCTCTTTTTTTAAATACTGCTGGATGGCTCCGCAAAGAGCCTGATTCTGACGCTCGGTGGCGCCGCTGCAAATGATCATGTAATCGGCAAAAGAAGAATTTTCTTTGATGTTTAGAACTTTGATATCTTTTGCTTTTTTCTGTAAAATGGCATTGATGCACAAAAGAAGACGATGGGTGGATTCGTTTTTTTCTGCCGGCAATATAGACCTCCATGCTCTATAGGTAGTCAGGCTGACGGCTGAAGGGCAACGATTTGAGGCTTACGCATTTTCAAGATTTTTACTTCAGCCTTCAGTCTTTAGCCAGCCGTCCTTATGTCATAAATTACGGCAGTTGACAATGCACCAGTTGAGAAAAGCAGGTCTTCAGGCAAATAGACTGCGGAAATCGAAGCCGCTCAAAGAGGAGGCTAACGTCTTGCTTCGAAAGGTACTTTTTATTTCTTTTTTGCTAAACGTAAGTTTATCCGGATCAATCAGGAGAAAAGCTGTGTTGTTCCAACAAATCAGGCCGTCTTTCTTTGTTTCACCGCTCCATGGAACATAAAAATCAGGATGCTTTTTTTAATCTTTCCGCCACCCAGACTTTGATGATAGACTGCCTGGGAACCCCTAAGCGTTTCGCCTCTTTATCCAATTGGTGAATCATCCACAGCGGGAAATCCACATTCACTCTTTTTTGTTCCTGTTCAGGCCTTCGGGCTTTGGAGACATCAAGATATTTTGTGATGTCCTCACCGGCGTCAAATTTTTTATCGAACTCCTTAGCCTTCATATATATCAATCTCCTCTTTTCTAGCCCGTCTTACGGAAATTATCCTTACGTTTTCATTTCGATATGTCATAACACATGACCAATACTTATCTTCAATCTTTCCAACAACAAGAAATCTTGGTTCATCAATCGTTTTTGCAGGAATTGTAATATAATCGGGATCGTCCCACAGCGCTTGTGCGTCAAGAAAGTCAATTCCATGCTTCTTTTTGTTATTCTTGCTCTTTTCGGGATCAAACTCAAATTTCATGGTATATATATTATACCTTTCAAATACCGATATCAAATATTATTTCACTCCACCGACTGCAGATACGTAACGACAGCGGAACGACTGTCAAAGTGAATTTTTATCTATCGCTATAATAATTTTTTGAACTCTTCGATAGTAAGTCCGGAATCCTTGACAATACCACCTATTGTAAAGGCATCGACAGGGTTTGCCCTTGGGATTGTAATAATACGCTCACCATTAGTCATGGTAATATGCTTGCCTTCCCTGGCAATCCGGAAGCCTGCTTTTTGAAAGGCGTTGACAGCCCGCTGGTGATTTATTCCTGGTAATTTAGGCATTGGCTACTTCTACATATCTGGATTCACTGTCTTTTGTCAATTCCTCCACAGTTTCCAAATATACCTGTATGGCATCTTTAATATTTTCCAATGCTTCAGCCTCTGTCTTGCCCTGCGACCAGCAGCCTGGTAGACCAGGGACCCAGACAGAATAACCTTCTTCTGTCTTCTTTAGATTTACCTTATATTGCATACAACACCTCCAAAACGCTCATTACTCTCTTTTGTATTTTACTGTTTATCAACACTTAAAACAAACTTTATATTTTCCAGGGTTTAATCTGTATTCCGGCGACATCCGGGCAGTAGAGGGAAATCTCCGTCTACCTCTTGACATTTCTTATCTTGGATGTTCCCGGAAAACACGCCGTTATTTTTTTGCCGTTTCTTTTGCGCCACAAATGGTTAGCGCTTTTTTAACTTTTTTGGCGAACGGGTGCCAATCGCAATTTCCGACATCGCAATACGCAGTATATATTAATATATTTAACAATTTATCTTCGCGATTTATGTCAATAATGGAAAGCAATCCTTCATCAGGGTGTGAAGATAATATCCTGAAATTATTTTCAGGTGTTTCTCGTAAAATATGAGTATAGATACCAAGTTTTTGATCGAATTCAGCAAGTAAACAACGATGTAATTCTTGAGGTGTCTTGCTCGCAGTAAATGTGTAGCTTGCTCCTTTCTCCTTTAAACTTTCAGGAGTAGCGCATCCAGTAATTAACAATAAAATTGTTGATATTATTATAATTATTTTCATAAATTATATCCAATCCGCAAGTTAATTATTTCAATCTTTTTGGGTATAATTCCCCGCCACTTGTGGCGAAAAAGTGTTATATGTTAAATTTGTCTATGCCCAACAACAGCATCACCAGGAGGCGAGCGCTTTTCCTCGCCGATCCGGTGGAAGCAATGGCTATACGGTCTTTTGTTATGTACTACTCCAATCCCAATGTCTCAAACGGCCAATTTGCAATAACCTTGAAGGAGGAATTCCTGCAAACACAGAAGAACCCGTACTCTTGTCGTCCACGAACAACCTGGGTTTCTGTGAAGAAAAGGATAGCCCATAAGCAATTGTTGGCGTCGAACAATGGGCGAAACATCTTGTAGTCTTCACGACACTCATCCAACAACATTCCGGTCAAGAAGTCGAGGTAAACGCCCACTATAAACCGAAATGAGTTTGTCTCAATAATTTCGCTGTATTTATTACATTTGTCGGTTATGGCGGCCGTTACTCGATCTAGAAAGGGGGAAGAAGCACCCCGCTCATAGGTGTACGATTCGAGCATCAATTTCGCGGTATCGTCCAGCCAATCGGGTCTTTTCCCCTCAATAAGCCTTTCATATTCAAGGGCAAAACCGTTCTTATTCAGGGCAGAAGCTGGGATGAACTCCCGAAATATGTGCCGGGCGCCCGCGTCGGTGTTTTCGTCGCGCTGTTTCTCAGCCGCTTTTTTTGCATCTAAAATAGCCTTTCGCATTCGCCGTTGAGAGCCAGGGCTGAAACACGGCAGCATTTCTTTAATAGCAGCATCGATTGCCGAATTGGGGGAGAATACAATTTCGCCAGAATTACTCATATTTTTACCGTGTAGCAATTAATATACCGGAGCGGTTTCAATACCGCTGAATGGATGTGTAAACTACTATAATTTAAATAAAGAATCCAATAATTATTGGAGAATTTCTTCTTTCCATCCGTATTTTCAGCGAAAAAGAATCATCGGAAATTTACATGATTTTCAGTATGGTGAGGCTGAAAAACAGGCGATTGCGGCTTTGAGAGTTGTGAAAAAAGGAGGGCTGTGATAAGTCACCACCTCTCATTCTATATGTTATAACAAGTCGCATTCTTTGCCTAACTTTGTTGGCTGCGTCGTCGGCTTCCTCAACGTATTAGCAATACGCCTGCGGAGCCTCCTTCTTGCCGCCTCGTTATGCTTTGAATGCAACTCGTTATAGTAATGAAGGTATTTATCATGCAGGATATTTTGAAAAAAGTTCATGTGCACATGCCTTTTGACTTACTGGCCAGGTATCGGGAAATAATTCTCCGAAAAAGGATGAACCTGGAAATTTATTTCAGTCATGGTGTGCTTAATAAATTAGATATTGCCCAATGCCGGGAGACGGCAAAGCTGCTGGCCGATTCCGGTCTTCGAGTCACTTTTCATGCCCCCTTTATGGATTTGCGCCCCGGAGCTCTGGATGACAAAATCCGCCGGGCAAGCATCGATAGAATAAAGCAGGTCTTTGATCTCATTCCCTATTTTCAGCCTTTAAAGATTGTCTGCCATCCTTCCTTTGACCGGCTTTAT
>JARKQF010000304.1 GCA_029973975.1 Paludibacter sp. | reverse complement strand
TATGATCTTTCGGGTAGGGCAGTCTACTCCAACACACATAATTTCACCTTGAATAATACATTTGAAGCTATGCTCGACAACTTTCAACAGGGAGTTTATTTATTAAGGATACATGGTTTTAAAGATTATCTATCCAGTAAGGTTGTTTTGTAATAATAGTAATTTTGGATCACCAAATTCTCATAAAAAGCTTCCGTGTTATTATCAAACAACTCTAGTTAACTAGAGGGCTGAGACAAAAAGCATGAAGCAGCCCCCTGATAGCTCGCACAAAGTTGTTGTCCCGTCATTGCGAGCGCAGCGAAGCAACCCCCTCAAAGTTTGCACTCACTCATTTGCTAAATCTCTCCACTCCGGGTTCATCTTATTAATTAAATCAATCTTCTTTTTTCTCGACCCTCCTTTAATTTGCTTCTCCCGGGCAATTGCATCCACAATGCTATCAAACGTTTCTGCATAAACTAATTTATGTACCTGGTATTTCTTAGTAAATGCACGTTTATGAACTCCGGATTTATGTTGCAAGATTCTTTGTTGCAAGTTAGAAGTAACACCAGTGTAAAGAACGTTGTGATGCTGGTTAGTCAGTATGTAAACAAAAGCTTTTTTCATGTTGGTGGTTAATTGTGCTTTGGGGTTTTGCTTCGTCGGCTGCGCCTCCTCGCAATGAAGGGGCTACCTCTGGCAGCCGCATCATCGCAAATGAACATTAGAAGAAGTATGAGCTTTTCTGTGCTTATACTCATGCACAATTTTCACAGAATCAATGACCGTATGCACCACTACCGGTTCGGGTGGAAAAAAGCGATCAATTACATTAGTAATGATGGCGGAGAGAATCATCCCGGCAATAAAGAAGAAAATTTTGCTGCCTTGTTTTGTTACTCGGGATGGTTGTTGATTTCTCATATGAATCAGTTTAATTAGGAGAGAAAACACTTTCATGTTATCTCTCCTGGTTTTTTAAAATAATGTATGTGATGCGCCACTTAATGCGCATGCCATGCGTAGCCTAATGCGCATACCATGCGTTAGATAATGCGCATCAGATACATCTTGATTAGGAAATTACAACCGGAATTGAAAAGCTCACCGACCGGGGTGCTTTCAGCAAAATATTTGCTCGTGTATATTGTGTTGTTATTGTCAGTTCGTATTCTCCCGATTCAATAGTTTCCGGTATATCCAACAACAAACGTGAAGGTTCATTTAATACGATTGAATCTTTGGGGAGTTTGGAAACTTCCTGTGTTGAGGTGTTTTTTAACGTTACACCACATGTTGGATCTTCTCCTACAACTTTGATGTAAGAACCTCTTATCTCACAATTGCGTCCTTTGATGAGTGTACCATCAGTGGAACCTGTTACCATATTTGTCAAAGAGAATATCTCCATTGAGTCAGGTTGTACTCCCAGAATCTGAACAGATGTGTCGGAAATTGCTTGACGTAATTGCATTCCCTGGTTTATAGCAACATAAACAGAATTTGTTTCCGGATTCCAGTTCTTGTCGTAGAATGGACCTTTGATAACCGGCCTCATGTAAACCATTCCTGTGTTGACATTATAGCCTGAAAGGACTAGTTGCATGGCTTTCTCCTGAAACCTTGTGACAATGTTTTTGATGGTGTTTCTGTTGTTTTCAGTTCCATCCTTCATAATGTCATCCACGATGTCGTCCAGGTTTTTACTTCCCATGCCTGAAACGGTTGCACTGAAGTCGTTAGGGTCTTCTGTCAAATGGTTGTTCTTCAACCACGCCTTTAATAAATTGCTCATAAGATATAAAATTTATGCCCCCTTTTGATTGTCTTTACGGGGCGGGTTAATAAATAGGAACGTGTTGCCACGCTCCGGATTGTTGATGTTGTTTATTCGGGTATGATGAGTTTAATCTTAGAACTGATTTGGGTATCGATGCAGATACCTTCAATACATTTTATTTTTTTGCGTATTTTACACAGAATATTTCCAAATGTACCTTTCCGAAGTTTGTAATCAGTTATCTCCCAGATTTTACAAACCAGGGTGTTTCGCTCTATATACTCATTCCGGTGTTGGTAAAGTTTGTACAGGATTTTGGTCTCCATGCGGGATAAATGAATGCGTTTTTCCTCGTACTCAATGGTTTGTTCGCATAACAATAAGATAGCCTCTCCAAATTTGAGTTTATTCATGTTATTGAATTTTGATGTGGATGTTATTAGTTTGTTCATTCGTGCTACCATTTCAACCATATCTACAGGTTTCCGGATAAAATCGGCAAGACAAAAGTTGATTGATTTCAGCGTAATATCATCGTTTCTTTTCGAGGAGGTGAACAAAACGGGTATGTCCGACATCTCCCTGATTTGTTTAGCCAGCAGGTATTTAATTTTTTCATTCGGCGAAGATAAGTCAATCAACAGAACGTCGGATTCTAAGGAATGAACCTGTTCTGCTTTTACATTCCCGTTTTGGGTTATCACACGGATTTGATTCTCAGAGAAATAATTCGTAACTAACTGATTAAATTTAAGGTCATCTCCAATACAAACAACCTTTTTCATGATAAAGGATTTCATTTGGTAAACAATAAAAAATTAAGTAAAGATTTCGGCAACAAAAGTAAAATAATATTTATGTGTCCCATATTAGACATGAAATATTTTATTATTATTTAAAAAAGTGGTGATGAGATGGTGATGTGGTGGAATGATCCGCACTAAGTTATTATATTGTAAAACCCGATAAAAATATTAACTTTGCCCTCAAAATCTAATAAACCCAACCCGTTTTAAATTTTAACTAGTAACATTGTATGTTTAAAAATAAAATCCTTCTTATCACCGGCGGCACAGGTTCGTTCGGTAATGCTGTTTTAAAAAGATTCATCGATACAGATATCAAAGAAATTCGCATATTCAGTCGCGACGAAAAGAAACAGGATGATATGCGCCACCAGTTAAACAATCCGAAAGTAAAGTTCTATATCGGCGATGTCCGGGATAAACGTAGTGTGGATGGCGCCATGATGGGTGTTGATTACGTGTTTCACGCGGCTGCGCTGAAACAGGTGCCTTCCTGCGAGTTTTTCCCCATTCAGGCAGTAAGAACCAATGTGTTTGGCACCGAGAACGTGTTGGATTCGGCTATTCAGCACGGAGTTAAGAATGTGGTGGTGTTGAGTACCGATAAGGCTGCTTATCCTATCAATGCTATGGGCATCAGTAAGGCTATGATGGAAAAGGTGGCCATTGCCAAAGCTCGTTCGCTCGGAGAGAATGCTGCTACCACCATTTGTTGTACACGCTATGGTAATGTAATGGCCAGCCGTGGATCGGTTATCCCCTTGTGGATCGATCAGATTAAGGCCGGAAAGGAAATTACCATTACCGATCCGAATATGACCCGGTATATGATGACTCTCGAAGATGCAGTGGATTTGGTTCTGTATGCATTTCAGTATGGTAAAAACGGTGACTTGTTCGTGCAAAAAGCTCCCGCGGCTTCGCTTGATGTATTGGCAAAGGCGTTGACTGAATTGTTTAAAACAAATACTCCGGTCAGGGTAATCGGCACGCGTCATGGCGAAAAACTGTATGAAACCCTCGTAACCCGGGAGGAAATGGCCAAGTCGGAGGACATGGGTGGTTACTATCGTGTCCCGGCAGATAACCGT
>JARKQF010000303.1 GCA_029973975.1 Paludibacter sp. | reverse complement strand
CCCGGATCCGTCATTAGAAATTTAGCCTGGTACCAAAAAAGGCCAGTTTAATTTTTCCGTTGCCCTCCATAAACCTTTGAACCATTCTCGTCTTTTCATTTGTAAGGATAACTTAAGCACACGCCTATTACCATTTTTTATCATATAACCACCTATGGCAAAAACTTTATATCTAAGCGTTTTCATCTGATGATGGACTTTTGTTCCCAGAATTGCTTGTCGGAAAAGACTCATCAGATTATAGGCCATCATTACAAAATTCAACATCGCTTCAGTTGCCCAGAAATCCCTGCAGTTAAAGCTGTTGAAGCCAAAATCGTATTTAATCTCCTTGATTCTGTTTTCGGCATCAGAACGATTACGATACAAATCATACACTGTCTTGGCTGAAAAATCAAGATTAGTTATAAAGCAACTGTAACGGTAGTTTCTGTAAATATCCTCATCTGCAAATAAACGCAGCTGTTTGCCTGCAGCCTGTGGCCGCTGATTAATTTGCTGCCTTACCATCACCAGCCTGCGAGGGGCATCCCAATCCTCAGCCTGATAGGTGGTCTCTGCTATTTCTATCCCCTCATCCAACTTTAACCAGGGCTTATGGTAGGCTAATTTTAATTTAATAGGATAAAACAACCGACAGGCTATAATGTAGAATAGCTGTTTCTGTTCAAGATAATCAAACACCTCTTTGTCGTAGAAACCACTGTCTGCCCGTATAAGACTAACTTTTTTACCCTTGAGCTTTTCTAACGTATCCTCCAGAAAGCCAAGAAAGTTGTTGGTCGTATAACTGTTACCCGGACGTAGCCAGCAGTTGGCAATCATACGGCTTTCGGCCACAAAAGCCATCAAAGGATGATGAGAGCAACGTCCCGGCTTTTTCGGGTTGTAACCCTTCTTAGCCCCTTGTTGATTACCATAGCGGGTAAGTACGGATGAGTCAAAGTCAAGGGTATAATTATCGAAGTGTAAGTTGCCAAAAAACCACTGGTAGAGTGATGTAAACACCCGCTGGTTTGTTGCTTGGTCAAACTTTTGAAAATACCGCTTGAATGCCCGATGTCCCGCCATGCGTTCCCAGTTAAATATCTGCCTGATAACCTCATCGTTGCGTGTTACCTCCAGGTGTTCAAAACAGTTAGCGCCACTCCATATGCTTACCAAAAAGTTTGTGATCAGCTGGGCTGGAGGATAACCCCGATTGGAGCCTTGCTCCGGTAGTCCTATGCTGGCCAGAGCTGAGCAAAAATCAATCTTGTCAAGCATTTGTTTAAAAAGTACCATACCTGACCATGGCGTGATTTCTTTGTCTGTAAATTCTATAACTAAATTATTCATTACCGGTAAGAATTTCTTACAACAAAAAAATCACTTTTTTAGCATAAAATCAAACCTCAAAAACATTAATAATCAACTTTTTATAAACAATTATTCCTAATGACCGTCATTAGAAAATCTACCCCTAATGACGGATTTGGGTTTA
>JARKQF010000287.1 GCA_029973975.1 Paludibacter sp. | reverse complement strand
GCAAGGATTTACCTCTGATCTTTTGCCTGCAGGATGGATATCCAGTCAAACATCCGGAACTAATGACTGGATGATTGATCAGAATGCCAACTACAACAATGGTTTGTATATGGGTTCCTATTCAGTTCGTATCAGAGGAGGCGGGGCAGGTAATCCTTCAATAACCTCAGGATGGCTGATGATTCCTAATCTGGATTTACCCGACTTATTGACCTTCTATATGAAAACAAGAGTTGCAGGAACCAGTACATTCTCTGTTTATAAGCGTCCTGCAAGTGAAGCTACGTTTACTGATTTGACAGGCTGGACTTTGTGTGAAACACTTACAGAACCATTTGATGCCACTTTTACTGAAAAATCAGTAAGTATCAATAGCAATCAGCTTACTGATATTTTATTCTATGTTGAAAAAGAAGATGAGAAGATTCCATTTGCATTGGATGATATTCGTATTACTTTAAAAGACACTACAACAGGAAACACTCAGACTTCATCTTCAAAAGTCATCTTTAAAACATCTAAAGGATTACTGTCTTTTGAATCACCTGAGCATGTAAATTATGCTGTTAGAACTTTGACTGGTGCGGCTGTAAAGGTGGGTCAGGGTAACCATGTTAGTTTAAGATTGCCTCAGGGCTTTTACCTGGTTGAAATAAATGGAAAAACACAAAAGGTTGTTATTCCATAAATTATAATCAAGCAATCTCCGGACAGTACTTTTTTACTGTCCGGGGGCTGTATCAAAGGCCGGATTTAGCTTGATATTGTTATTGTTGAACTGTTGGTTGAATTTGAAAAATACAGCAACTAATTAAATTTTAAATGAGTAAAGGAACCTGTTTTTTAACCGTTTTGTTTTTTTTTATTTTTCCGTTCAATAATATGATGGCATCACCGGGTATAATCCCTGTACCTCAAACACACAGGCTGAAAGGAGGTGAGTTTGTTTTTAACCCGAAAACAACAATCATATTACAACCGGATAATCAAGCCATGCGTAATGCGGTTTCATTACTAAAAGAATTGTTTCTTTCAGCAGCGGATTATGAACTTGAGATTAAAACCGGTAAGGTAAGCAGAAATGCCGTTATTTGCCAGATTGACAACAAAATTGCAGGTGATGAAGCTTATAAACTGGACATCTCACGTGACAAGATTACAGTCAGGGCCTCTACTTCAATCGGCATCTTTTATGCCTTACAAAGTATAAGACAATTACTCCCACCGGAAATTAATGGAACTAAAAAAACAACAGGTATGAAATGGTCGGTTCCCTGCATGACAATCAGTGATGCGCCTGTTTTTGGTTACAGAGGTATGATGTTGGATGTATGCCGTCATTTTATGCCTAAAGAGTTTGTCATGCGTTTTATTGATATGCTGGCATTCCACAAACTCAACACATTCCACTGGCATCTGACCGATGATCAGGGGTGGAGGATTGAAATAAAGAAATACCCCAAACTTACAGAAGTAGGAGCTTTCAGGAGAATGGAAATTGATGGACATAAGAATGCTCCCGACTGGAAGTGGAAAGTAAAGGATCACGGAGGTTACTATACACAGGACGAAATCCGGGAGGTAATTGCCTATGCAAAAAAGCGATTTGTAAATATAATTCCTGAAATTGAATTACCCGGTCATGCCCTGGCTGCATTAAGCGCTTATCCGGATCTTTCCTGTTCGGGCGGACCTTTTGAAGTTGTCGGCCGGTGGGGTGTGTTTCATGATATTTATTGTACACGCGAAGAAACCATGGTGTTTCTGGAAAATGTACTTGACGAAGTTGCGGCGTTGTTTCCGGGGGAGTATATTCACCTGGGCGGAGACGAAGCGCCGAAAACCAGATGGAAACGTTGCAAGGCTTGCCAGGACAGAATGAAAACAGAAGGTATTGCGGACGAAACACAACTTCAGGCTTATGTGACAGGGCGTATGGAGAAATTTTTACAAACAAGAGGAAAAAAAGTGATTTGTTGGGATGATGCCGTTGAAGCTGAAGTCTCAAAAACCATTACAATCATGTCATGGCGAAGTGAAGATGGTGGAATTCAAGGTGTAAAACGAGGTAATCAGGTTATTATGACACCTCATAAGTCTGTTTATTTTGATTACTATCAGGGAGATAGAAAAACGGAACCATTAACTATCGGAGGATTTCTTCCTTTAGAGAAGGTCTATGCTTATTCGCCTGTTCCGGAAGAACTTACTAAAGAACAAGCTGCATTAATAAAAGGTACGCAAGCTAATGTATGGACAGAGTACATGCCGGACGAGAAACACGTGGAATATATGGTCTTTCCGCGTATTGCTGCATTGGCGGAGGTGAGCTGGTCTGTCCGGACAAACAAGAATTATGAGGATTTTATTTCCAGGCTCGGTACAATAATAAAACATTATGATATCCTGGAAATAAATTATCGAAAACTCACAAATTAAAAATATAAAACTAAGAAATAATAGATAGAAAAAGCTATGATCAGACAATTTCAGACAGATTCTTTAAAAGTGAAAATCTTCAGAACACGCATGGAAATGGGTGCTCATGCTGCAACGGAGGCTGCGCAATGTATTAGAAATCTGTTACGTCAGAAGGAAAGTATCAATATAATTTTTGCAGCGGCGCCATCACAAAATGACTTTTTATTATCGCTGATACATGAGGATAACATAGAATGGCAACGTATCAACGCTTTTCACATGGATGAGTATATTGGTTTATCAAGAGAAGCTCCACAGGGATTCGGTAATTTTCTGAAGCATGCGATTTTTGATAAAGTTCCGTTTAAGCAGGTTCATTATCTGTATAATGAAAATTTAAAAGCAGAAGAAAATTGCACACGTTATGAAACCTTACTTGGAGATTATCCGACGGATATTGTTTTTATGGGTATTGGTGAAAACGGGCATATCGCGTTTAACGATCCGCATGTAGCAATGTTCGACGATCCGAAACTGGTTAAGATTGTTGACCTGGATTTAGCCTGTCGTCAGCAGCAAGTCAATGATGGTTGTTTTGCTTCTCTTGATGATGTTCCAGTTCATGCGATGACGCTTACCATACCGGCCTTGATGCGCGCTAAACATCTTTTTTGCATGGTGCCGACCGGGCGTAAAGCTATTGCTGTGAAGTTAACTGTTGAAGGAAAAATTAATGAGCGTTGCCCTGCTTCAATATTACGAAATCATGCTTCGGCAACATTGTATGTGGATAAGGATAGTGCGGGATTATTGAATCGTGATAATTGAAAAGTTGGTTATTAATTGTATAAATATAAGTTGGATGAAACGATTTTTTTTATTTTTTTGTTTCTTGTCTCAGTTGTTTTTTGTATCCGGAGCACAACCCGATTTTAAAGTCAAAGGATTTCACCTGGATTTACGTTCACAAGTGATGACTTTGCCTGCTTTGAAGGCATTTGCAAATGAACTTGCCGGATTTAAAATTAACACACTGGTGATGGAGTGGGAAGCTACCTTTCCCTATAATCAAAATGCAACCATCAGTAATAAGTATTCTTATAAACCGGAAGAAGTGAAAGATTTCATTGCTTACTGTGCCGGTCTGGGCATCGATGTTATACCTATTCATCATTGTTTTGGACATGTGGAGTGGATTCTTCGTCACGAACGTTATCGACATATCAGCGAAGACAGAAAGGAGGTCTCTCAGGTCTGTCCGATGAAAGTGGATGAAGCTGTTCCCATTTTCAGAAGTTTATTCAGAGAGGTTGCTGCTTACCACCCTTCACCCTATTTTCATATTGGTGGAGATGAAACCTATTTATTGGGTTCTTGTGAGAAATGCAGGGGGAAGGTTGAAAATGAAGGTAAATCAAAACTATTTGTCGATTATGTAAAAGCAATGTGCGAAATTGTTACTGAACTTGGTAAAATTCCGGTATTGTGGGCGGATATCATTTTAAAATATCCAGAAGCCATTGCAGAAATGCCTGATAATGTTATCTATGTCGATTGGAATTACGGATGGCAGATAAATCATTTTGGCGATATGCATAAGCTGTATAATGCGGGAGCCACCATGTGGGGAGCGCCATCTATCCGTTCAAGTCCGGATAATATGCACCTGACAACATGGTTGACACATTTCAACAATCAACGTGATTTTATTCCTTATTCAAGAAAAGCCGGATACGAGGGTGTTGTGATGACATCCTGGTCAACATCAGGTCTTTACAGCTTTATGTACGATCAGGGATGGGAGATACAGGATATGGAGCAGGTCAGAAATGTATATCCTTTGAATGGATTCCGGATTTTACTTGCCGCTTATGGAAAATCGGTAAATCAGACAGAACCGTTAAATCCGGAGCTATTTGTAACAGAATATGCTCAGAATCGTTTTAACCTGACTGAAAAAGAGGGAAAAATACTGTGGGAAATACTGAGTAGCCGGCAAGAGCTTGTTCGTGCCGGAAAAACACCCAATGGTGGCTCAGTGGAGAATTTGTTAAAACAAGCAGTCAGAATGCGCGACAAATTATATGCGCTGAAACCGAAAAATAACAAAACCGAGTTTGAGCACCTGAAACTGATGTTTGATATTCGGGTAAATTATCTGAAATATAAAGTGCTGGAGTCTGTATATCAGTCGGAAAACTACGATCGTTCTAAAGCCAAAGGACTTCTTTTGGAAATCGATGGAATTCTTCAAACAGAAAAGAAATTAGATATGCGGTTTGCCTCTTTACAAAAAGGTTTTATAACAGACAGGGAAATTGCGCATCAGAATGAAATTAGAAAACGTAAAATGTTTGTATTAAAAGACTTCTTATCAAAACAAGTTTATTAAATTTGAAAACAAAATATACGCATTATGAAGAGATCATCTTTTTTTCTTACGTTCGTTTTCTTTGTGTCGACCTTGTTTGCAACTACACCTGAGCAACTTGCAGCAGTAGATAATCAAATGCTTGAAAAGGCAAAACTGTTTAAAGATGCGATTGCTACTTCGAAAGGCTTCAGGAGTGGGGTATATATTTATCAAAAACGATCTGTAAGTGATTATCAGCAAAATCCGGAAAAACTGGCAGCCAGGCTTGCCCTGCTAGGTTTTACCGATATTTATCTGGGACTGAATCGCTGGCTTAATTCCGGAAACCGGGACGAAGAAAAGTGGCTTACAGCATTTAATACCACCGCACACAATTTTGGAATGAAAGTGCATATACTGACTTTGAGCAGTTCTAAACTTTGGGTCGATAACAAACGCATCTATGAAGACATCAAGAGTGTTATCGATTTTAATTATACAAATAAGAAAGAAGTCCGTTTCGATGGTATTTCGGCAGACCTGGAACCACACATTATGAAGAAAGGACATGTTGAGCGGCCGAAAGACCTACTGTGGGAATGGCATGGGACAGATAACTATGGTGTTGGAAAAGATAATGATAAACTTTGTGAACGCATGGTAGACGTGATGGCAAGAGCCAGAAAGGAAATGGGTAAAAAACTGGAATTCAGTCAGGCTCAGGGATTTTTCATTCAGGGCAGATATGATAAAGGTGAGTTGTCGTGGGGTAGCGCTCATCAGATGCTGAAACATGTCGATCAACTTATCGTGATGGCCTATAATTATCGTCCGCAACGTGTCCTTGAAATGGCTCTTCCGACGCTCGAAAATGCAAAGAATTTCCCCAGAAGTGTAAGTGTGGCTGTTAAAACCAGTTTAGATACATACGGTAGCGAAGGTCCGGTTACATCGTTTCAGCCGCAGGGCTGGGATTACATGATTGACGGTATAAATTTTCTGGTAGAAAGGGCATCGGTATATCCATCGTTCCGAGGTATTGATGTTTTTGAATATCAGGGGCTCGAGAAAATGTGGGATGGTACGGCTGCTGCTGATAAAAGAACTAATTACGAAAAAACCGATAACCATTGATTACCGGGATAAAAGATGAAGGAAGTATTATTAAAAAAGGTATTGTTGTTTATGTTAATCATATCCGGCTCTTCTTGCCATAAAGAGGAGCCGGATATTACCGTTCCGGTTATGATTGAAATAGAAACATCAACCGGTCGCCGGGATAGTTTATTGGCTGACGCGGCAGGCATTTCTTATGAAATGATGGAAGCGGCGCTGCCTTTTAGGGCCGCATTGAGAAACAATCAGCAATACAGATCGGCGGTGTATGTTTATGATTCAAAATCAGTGACAGGTTTTCTTGAAAAACCCAAAGAGCTTGCTGCACGTATTGCTTTGCTGGGAATAAAAGATATATATCTGAGTATTGGTAAAAATGCCATGAGTGGTTCAGACGTAGTCCGGACAAACTGGCTGCGACTTTTTAATAAATATGCCCATGAATTTGGCCTGAAGGTATGGGCGTTACGCTTGGCTTCGTATGCTCAGTTTGCCAACGACCAACTTATCATTGATGAATGTGAGCAAGTGATTGCATACAATAATGCCGTTGCTCCCGATGAACGTTTTGATGGTGTTTCAGCCGACTGGGAACCGCATGTGCTTAAAGAAGGTGGAGTAAATACACCACCGGGGATGAGTTATTTCTGGGATAGTAGTAAAAACTACGGAGTTGGCGGTTCAAATGATATGTTATTGAAACGTACACTTGAAATGCTGAATCTGGCACGTGCCAATTTATATGGTTTACCTCTGAATGAAGCGATTCATTATATGTACCAGAACAACTTTAATTCAGGCAACCTGTCTTACGGAAGTACCCTGCAATTTCTGGAAAGCTGTGAATTTATAACCGTCATGTGTTATACGGATACCAGAGAAAAAGTGTGGTCGCGGGGTCTTACTCCTGTCGAGAATGCTAAAGGTAAGCCCGGGAGTGTAAGCATTTGTGTGAAAACCAGTTTGAATACGTATGGCGATGACGGTGATGTAACAACTTCACTTCATCTGAAAGGTTGGACGTATTTGATTAACGCACTGAATTATTTCTATACACAAGGTGCAACGAAGCCTGCTTTCAGGGGAATTGACTTTTTTGAATATGAAGGACTTGAGATTATGTGGCGTGACTTTGTTGAATCCTGAATTGTTAAATGAAAGGTTACAGAATATATGGTTTTTTCTTTGATCATTATCCGGATTTTTGTACTATTGTAAGTTTTATAGCCAGCAGATTTATGAAACGTTTTGGGCATCTGATATTTGTGATGTTAATTGGTATAAACTCCGTTTATGCCGGTATTAATATCGAACAGTACAAAGACATTCAGTACCGTACGTTGACCTCCAAAAACGGGTTGACTCAGATGACAGTGCTTGATATCATACAGGATAACAAGGGATATCTTTGGTTTGCAACACGTGATGGGATAAACCGGTTTGACGGAAATCAAATTATTAGTTACAAGAATCTGATCGGTGAAAAAAAATCGTTAAGTAGTAATTACACGACTAGCTTTGCAATTGACAAGGAAAATAAACTCTGGATAGGAACACATTATGGATTGAATGTTTATGATTACGAACAGGAAACATTCGAAAGCTATTTTTACAATGATCCGGAAAAATCCAGTGACTACAATAGAATCAGAAAAATAATTATTGATTCGGAAAATAAAATATGGGTTGCTACAAAAGGGGGGCTCTTGTATTTTGATGCCGGGACAAAGAAACTGATGAAATGCAGCTCGATAAAAGCTCCCGTTCTGAATGTCTGTGAGTATGAAAAGAAATTGCTGGTTTCTTGTGAGTTTGGAGGACTTTATCTTTTTGACACCAAAACAAAAGAGAAAAAGCAACTCAATATTAGTGGAGCAAATGAAAAAACAGTATTCAGGACGATCTACTACTCCAAAAATAAAGATGTTTATTTGGGAAGTGACGGCCAGGGTTTATATAAGTTGAGTAAAAACCTGTTGTTAAACAGACATTTTGTTAATGAACCCGGTAATCCTTTGTCTTTGTCGAATAATACGATCAGGAGTATTACTGAGGATCATGACGGCAATATCATTGTGGCAACATTTGACGGAATCTCATTTTATTCTCCCGCCGCAGATTATTTCGTGAGAGTGAAAAGTCAGTCGGGAGAAGATGACAGATTTTCGCACTTCTCTTTTCATTCCGTTTATATTGATCGGTACGGAACGCTCTGGGGAGGAACCTGGGCAGGGGGAGTAAGCTATGGAAATCCTGATTGGGAAGGTAATTCTTTTAAAGTCCTTAATCCATATCCGCAAAAACGTCATCTGGGAATTATTGGTCCTTTAATTACCGAGAAAGATGGAATATGGATTGGTATAGAAGGTAGTGGCTTTGTATTTTATAATCTTCAGAAGAAAACTTACAAACATTTTAAACTTCCCGATGCAAACGGAGGTAATTTCCGAACTAACATCGTGACTGCTTTCAGTAAAGACTTAAACAGTTTATACATAGGGACAAACAACGGTATAATTGCGGTGTTCGACAGAAAGGCGGAAAAAATAAAGCAAATTTTTCGTGTACCCGGAGAAAGGTCGGTGATGAGTCTATGCGCTGTTGGAGATGGTTCTGTTCTTGTAGGTACGACGGGAGAAAAGAGTCTGATAAAATTTGACAGGGATGGTAAGATGATGGATGAGTTTTATGACAGGTCAGGCAAACGTTTCGATTTCGAATTTGTCAGAAGCATCGAGAAGATTGTTGATAATGAGTTTGTTATACTGGAACGGAAATATGGTTATTACAGATTTAATCTGGAAA
This sequence comes from Paludibacter sp., assembly GCA_029973975.1. Taxonomy (GTDB): domain Bacteria; phylum Bacteroidota; class Bacteroidia; order Bacteroidales; family Paludibacteraceae; genus Paludibacter. The sequence continues at coordinate 3,199 of JARKQF010000287.1, read as the reverse complement.
GCAATGAAATACAGTTTATTGATCTGGCATCCTATTCCAATTCACCGAATGATGCGATAAACTGCTTGTACAAAGACAGAAATTCTCAATTGTGGTTCGGTACGAATGAAAACGGATTATACAGAATTGATTTGCAGGGCAATTTATTGAATCATTTTATATACCCAGATCAATTGAATAGTAATACCATCAATGCCATTACCGGAGATGAAGTTGGGAATATCTGGTTCTCGCAGCAAAATAATCTTACTCAGATCGATATAAAAAAGCTTAAGATTAAAAACTATACTTCTTTTGATATCAATGAGTTTAGTCTGCGTTCGGCTTTATATGCCCATGGACTGATGTTCTTTGGAGGAGATAAGGGGCTTGTGTCGTTTAATCCGTCCAATTTAAACAAACGAAGCGCTGTACCTCCATTGGTTATAAATAAACTTACGGTAAATAACGTTGCAGTTCAGCCATCTGAAATTGATTTCCGCAATAAGGAGTTTAAGCTTTCTTATGATCAGTCGAACATCATCATCGACTATACGGCACTTGAGTATTTCTCCCCAAAAGAAATCAATTATGCCTACATGCTTGAGGGATTCGATAAAAACTGGAATCACGTGGAAAATAATTTACGGGCATATTATACCAACTTGCCCCCTGGTGAATACCGTTTTCTACTCAAGGCATCTTTCAGTGACGAAATATGGTCGGAAGGTAAAGAAATGATGCGGTTTTCTGTCATTCCTCCTCCCTGGAAAACCTGGTGGGCTTATTTGTTGTATCTGGTTATTTTGGTTGCTCTGATATCGCTCTTTATTCATTATCTGAAAGTTGAACTCAAACTTAAAAATGATATTATTCTCCAGAAGGAAAAACAAATGAACCTGGAGAAACTGCATGAAGACCGGATGATGTTGTTCACTAATTTGTCGCATGAATTGCGTACTCCTTTATCGTTGATTATTGCTCCTTTGGAGAATCTTCTAAAAGACTCGATGTTGACAGGGCGTGCACAATCCTCGCTCGAACTTGTTTTAAAAAATGCGAGAAGACTTTTGTTTATTGCCAACGAACTGCTTGATTTCAGAAAAAAAGAGTCGAGTGCATTGGAATTGAAAGTTGCTGCGGGAAATTTTTCCTTGTTTGTCTATGAAATAGTGCTCTCTTTCTCCCAATTGGCTGAACAGCGCAATATTAATCTGGTTTATGATGGGAAGGATGATGGCATCCATCTCTGGTACGATCGTTTCTGGATGGAGAAAGTGTTGTTTAATCTGTTGTCCAATGCTTTTAAAAACACACCTGATCATGGTAAGATTGAAATAATTTCGCAGATAAAAAATTCCAATTATATTTTGTCGGTTAGAGATTCAGGTTCGGGGATTCCTGAGAATCAAATGGAGGCAATTTTTGAACCTTTTCATCAGGTTCGTAATCGCGAAAATTATTCAAATGGAACCGGGATAGGTTTGAGCCTGGTAAAAGGGATTATTGAACTACACAGAGGTATAGTAAGGGCTGAAAACAATCCTCAGGAGGGTGCTTGTTTCACTGTATGTTTACCACTAGGTAGAACTCACTTTTCCGATAATCAGATTATTGAGGATTACAAAAGCAGTGAGGAAATATCGCAGTACACATTTATTGAAGATGAGGGATCTATCGCCAATATTATCACACCTGATAAAAGCAATCAGAAAACGATTCTGGTTATTGAAGATAACCGGGATTTGCGAAACTACCTGCAACAAATTCTGCAAAAATATTATCATGTACTTACCGCATCGAATGGAGTTGACGGCCTGGCCCTCGCTATGAATAACATCCCGGATTTGGTGCTGAGCGATATCATGATGCCTAAAATGGATGGAATAGAGTTGTGCAAGCGATTAAAACAGAGCGAAAAAACCAGTCATGTTCCGGTAGTGTTGCTGACAGCAAGGGCGTCAATAACACATATTCAGGAAGGATTAAATATAGGTGCTGACGATTATTTTATCAAACCCTTTAATCCGGTGATTCTCATCAGTAAGATCGAAAATATATTGACATCAAGAGACCACCTCAGGATATATTATAGTAAAACATTTGGTGAGGAAATAGTGAAAAGTGCCACAACTAATATAGATAAGGATTTTGTTAATAAATTGTATTTCATAATCGAATCGAATATTTCAAATCCGGATTTTTCAACGGAAACATTGGGTAAAAAGATTGGGATGAGCAAAACAGGGTTGTACAATAAAGTTAAAGAATTTACAGGATCGGCGCCAAGTGAGTTAATACGGAAAATACGCATGGATCTTGCTGTGAAAATACTGGCCGAGGGTAAAACCCCTGTTTCAGATATTGCGGTTAATCTTGGGTTTAGAACAACCTCTTACTTCTCCAGTTGTTTCAAGTCTGTTTACAAAATGACACCGACGGAATATATTAAAAAGAATGTGAAAGTCGGGTAGAAGAGAAAAATTGTGTCGGAATTTTTAATAACTTTGTCTTTTCTTTAATACATTACATGTTGTTAGTCGACATAACTATAAATCAAAATTAAATTTTCATGAAAACAACAAAAGTTGAATATCTTAGTGAGCTGGATAGCGCTGTTTCTATGAGACAAATAATGTCTGTTATTTCTGAATCAGTTGGTTTTGAAACAATTGATGCCGTTAACTGGCCTGGCTCCTATTCTGTCAGACCAGATGCCCGGTTCAATATTGCCCGTTCTTCCAAGGCTTTCTTTATTCATTTTGTTGTTAACGAGAAACAAATAAAAGCCATTTACTCCAAGGATCAGGATCCGGTTTGGCAGGACAGCTGTGTTGAGTTTTTTTGTCAGATTCCCGGCAGCAAAACCTACTTCAATTTTGAGTTTAACTGTATCGGCACTTGCCTGGCAACAGAGAGAAAAAGCAGAACGGAGGATGTAAATCCTTTATCTGTAGAGAAGATGTCGCAAATCAAACGCTATGCATCTTTGGGTAACGAGCCATTCGAAGAGAAAAAAGGCAATTTCGACTGGACTCTAACTGTTGAAATTCCATTTAGTCTGCTTGGCATTGATCCCGATAATCTGCCGGAAAGCATCAGAGCCAACTTTTATAAATGCGGTGATGGCACTTCTGTACCACACTATGTAAGCTGGAATCCGATTGAGGTTGAAAATCCCGATTTTCACCGGCCGGAGTTTTTTGGGGAGTTGGTGATG
>JARKQF010000281.1 GCA_029973975.1 Paludibacter sp. | reverse complement strand
TAGCGGCACACATGTTCCAGGAAATAATTCATATCCTCTTCTTTATCAAAAATTTCCTTGTAGAGATAGATGGGATTCCAATCGATCAGTACCCCACCGAAGTCAAAGATAATGTTCTTTAATGGTTTCATTATTATTTTTTTTAATAGGATTTTTAAGCAGGGCATCTACCAATTCGGTACGATACGCACCTGTGCTCGGATCAAAAATACCGAAACTTCCATTCCATTCCCAGTATGCCCAACTGAACCCCTGTTGTTCGACCCAACGCGCCAGATATTGTGTCCATCGGATTCGGGAATCCATATCGGCTCGTGAAAATGCCCCGAATTCTCCGATATGGACGGGAATATTTTTCTCTTTGGCTATCTGCTTTGCCAACCTGAAATCTTCCTGTATCGCTTTACGTTCGTCTTCCGTATCGCGCCAGGTAGTTCCCAGCCACGCTTCGGAGCCTTCCACCCACTCTGCAGCCTGATGGGTGAATTGGAAAGGATTATAATAATGGATAGTAAGAATAAGGTTCGGATCGTCGGGGATGTCGAGCTTTTGTAACGCATTAACTCCGCCCCATTCGGCTACACCCAATAGCACACAGCGTCTGGAATTGCTTTCACGGATCACCTGCAAGGCATCTTTCGAATAATGGTTCCATAGATCGGCTGTCAGATTATCGTGCGGTTCATTCATAATCTCGAAGAGCAAGCTGTCGGGATACTCTTTGAAATAATCGGCAATCTGTTGCCATTGCGACAGGAAACGTTCTTTCTGTCCTGCCGGATCGGCATAGAGCGCGTCATGATGGTGCATGTTGATAATGATATGCAGCCTGTTTTTCAATGCTTCATCCACAACCGATTGAATGGTTTTCATAAACTCTGGATAAATAGTATAAGGGCTGGAAGATATACTTCGGTCTTCCCTTTCCCATCGAATAGGAATTCGTACGTGGCTGAAGCCGAGATCGGCTATGCGTTGCAAATCCTGTGAGTCAAAGGGTGATTGCCATGAAGGCATTGCTTCAAAGGTATTGCCGATATTCATTCCCCGGCCCAACCGTTTGTTTATTTCATGAGCCGTCGCCCACGATGGTTCTTTTTCCGAATCGGGATTCTCCGATCCTTTAGAGTTGGCATTAATACAATTCAACAGCGCAAGTAAAAGCACCGGAAAGAGGGATAGGTAAATCTTTTTCATTTTAAAAAAATAGAATTTTAAGTTTCTTCCTGTCAGTTGTATTTATATTGGTATCCCAAAGATATTTATTTTTTTATTTCAATAATCAGAGGATGATTTGTGAGTAATAAGGACATACTATTTGCTTTATTCAATATTTTAATTGGTGAAACACCTACAGTGGGATTGTATATTTTTACCGTTTTATGTTGTTTACCGAACTTCACGGTAACACTGTCCGTTCCCCCCGCGAATCGTTCACCCCACAACACAAGGTAAAAATGTCCATCGCTTTTTTGTAATAGTAAATCATGTGTGGTCTCAGGTTGATCGGAAATAGTATAATCCAATGCACCTGATTTTGAAACAGATTTATTATCTGCTAAAATCGTTGTAAAATTATGTAAATAATGAGCAGCTTGCTTAGGTTGATTATCCAGCGTATAAAAAGCGAATGCTTCATGATCCGGTTCATTTGCCCGCCCCTTTAATAAGTAAATAGCTGTATGTTTCCAACCTCGTTTATATTGAGATAGATATAAATTTAAATACAAACGAGCTTGAATTTCTTCTGTTACTCCTTCTTTTTCATTCATGGCATATCCTGTTTCTGTAGTAACGCGAGGTAAAGTTTTTAATTTATCTTCCGGATAACCGGGAAATTTTTTTGCCCAGGTCAAACCATAATTGGCATATAATCCGTCAACAGGGCAATCTTTCGTGGGCGAAGCACTTAGCCATGTTTGATTATCGTGTAAGCCGGACCAACTCGGATGCACTATGTAATTGTGACAATTAGCATAATCGGCATATTGCGTTCCGGCAGGCATCAGTGTATTTGCACTTTCGGGAATAATTAAAAATTGTAATCCTGTATTATCCGTTTGCGCACCACTTTCACTGATTGCCCAAACAGGATAATCTTTTAAAATAGAATCTTCTTTCACGGCCTTATAAAGATCCCTGTGCAAATTGGCGATAGGTATCCATGAATTTCTTCCGCCACCTTTTTCACCCTGATAGGTTATTTCCCAATTATTTGGCTCATTCGCGCCTTCGATGGCAAGCAAAGCGCCTGCCTCTGCCAATTGCCTCGACTCTGTAATAAGTCTATCAATATTATTCCCTCCGCTGAGTAATCCAAAACTTAAAAGCACATTTGTTTGGCGGTGCAACCGGATAAAATCTTCAACCGGTACATCGTCTTCATAGCCTACACGCAACCATCTCAGTCCGGTATATTTTACATTTTCAATAGTTTCATTCAAATTTTCGCCTCTACGTGAAACAGATGAACAAGCTCCTAAGCTGTTTAAAAAATCATTGGCGCTTATTGCTTTTGTTCCTTGTGCCTCAACCTCTACACACAAAAGAACAAATAAAGAGAATAAAATGAATATTTTTCGTTTCATATGACCGGCATTATCGTCACTTCTTATTTCCAAAAATAATGGAATTATATTATTTCACAAAATTTTTCACTTTGAAAAGGCTTATGGATAGTTTTTATGAATTTATATTAAAATAACCGCAATTGTTCACATTTAGGCTTTGGAGGTTTCTTTTCTATGGTTTCCCTGAAGGAAGCAGGTATTTCTCCAACGAATCTTGACCGGGTCTTATTTTCTGTCTGGTTGAAATTTTTTCTCATTAAAGAATTTGTAATA
>JARKQF010000193.1 GCA_029973975.1 Paludibacter sp. | reverse complement strand
TCAAACATTTCTCTTGAATTGAACGGCGTGAAGACCTCTTGTACTATATCCCACTCTAACTGGCTCTGAGCCTGCCACGCACCCATATGATGCTCCCAATAATATAAATCCATCAAGGGGTAATTAAAATTGTTCCCCTTTATCAATTCATGCCATTTTCTTATTGCCTCTCTTATGATAGCTACATCCCTCCAACCTTTTTCTACCTGCAATAAGTCTTCATCCGTCAAATGGGCTTTATGCTTTCCGTCAGGGTACCAGGAACATCGACCGACTTCAGAACAACTTCCTTTCACAGCTACTTTTTCCCCTGGAAAAGTTTTTGACATTCCAAAAGCAATTTTACCCCAATCATTAATATGAGCCATATAGGAATTGGCTTCATATATCTCGGCAAATTCGGGAGTAATATCTTTTTGACAATCTAAAATATCAAAATTTAAGTTTAGCGATTCGGACAGGGACCTGGGTATTCTTATATCCATATTCTTATCATCCATATCCCTGTATCTCAGTGTATAAAAAGTAATATCGCGAGCAATGTCCTTACAGCCACTTAAAATGATCCGGGTATCCCAACCCGCCGTCAAGCTAAAAGTCAAATCCAGATTGTTATGTGCAGCCAAAATTATTTTTTTTAAAAGAGTGGAGAACGCAATCACCCCTTCGGCATAATTTCTCCTTTTTATTTTTTGAAACGGATAGTAACGTTTTTGTACAAATTCAGAAGCCTTGACATAATGATTTGGAACCAGATGAAACACGTTCTCATACAAAGTTACACCACTCGGCAAATAGTGTTCTATGTTATTTGCAACATACTCCGAATTAAAATATTCTTCATAGGCCTTTATTTTTTTCAGAGATATAACTTCATTAATCAATAATGGTTGGGATGCAGCAAAAAAATTATCCTTCTCTTTTGTATAGCAGACTGTCCTAAAACCACAAGCATCATTAAAGAAGATGAAATCGTTATCTGTCTTAATGATTAACACGAATCGGCCAGCCAAACTATATAGCTTTTTGGGAAAACCACTTACGTCTTTCAGGTTTGAAAGATTGTCAAGTATCTGTTTTGACGTTTCTTCGGGAGCATGTGGATTTAAAATGTAACCAATTAAATACAGATCATAAAATCCTGATGATTTTTCAAATTGACAATCAGGATGAACATAGATAAAATGGTTGTCAACTTTTTCTATTTGCCACGCTTCAAGTTGCCTACACTCAATTGGTGTGAATAAAAACTGTCTTCTATATTTTAAATTATTCATTTTTAGTATGTCGCATTGATTATCCTGTCATAAATTTCCAACTGGATTTGAAGAACTTTTGTCTGGTCATTTCTTTGCAATGCTGTCTTTCGGGCTTCGGCAGACAACTTTTTAGCCAGTTCCTGATCAGTGATAATTTTCTCTATTTGTCGTGCGCATGCCCAATGGTCTCCTGTTGGAAAATAGAGAGCGGACTTATTATGTTCAGCCAACTGAGGCATCGCTCCGGCATACGATGCGGCAATAGGTACGCCCACCATCATGCATTCTGCCATAAACAGGCTATATGTTTCTACAAAAGAAGGAATTACTACCAGGGATGACCTGTGTATTTCAGCTATCATTGCATCTACGTCCATCTTTCCTAACCAGGAAATTGAATCTGTAATACCTAACTTCTTCACTTTTTTAAGCAACCAACTGGTATAACCATCTCGAATCAATCCATAATATTTTTTATTAATTTGAATATCTCCACCGATATTCAGTTTTATATTGGGATACTTATTTTTAAGCAGGACAATCGCTTCAAAAAGAACTTGTAAACCTTTATAAGGAATAGCTCCGGAACATGATGTAAAGATGTTTATCGTTTGGCTATTATTTTGATATTCCCAAATAGGCGTTTCGTAAAATTCACGTCTTAGCATGATCCCGGTGTGGAAGATATTGCTTTTTGGACTTACGTACTGAACAATTGAATTTACCCAATCTGATTGCACAGATATATTTTCCATCTGTTGAATCAAGCGCCATTCATGTTTTCCATTTTTTTCAAATTCTTTACGGATAAAATAAGGATGATTTTGAGGTCGAAGTATTTCTTTCAGGCCAATACATCCCAGTAGATCATTACGGGATAGTCCTCCGTAATAATTTTTTGGAATAGTAAATAACAAACCCTGTATATCCAATAATATTGGTGTCTGAAGTTTTGCCTTAATTACTGAAAAGCCTAAACCACTTTCTGTTCCCCAAACCTGAATTAAATCGGGCTTTATTTCCTGATTGATTCTTATAATGAATGAGATTACCTCTCTGGTACCTTCATGGCACTTTTCCCTTTCTTTGTCTGGTATAATCCATTGAGTTATATTACTGACATTATTTTGCGTAATGGATTTTACATCTCCGTAGCTTACATTATAAAGTTCAATACCCGGACTTTTTGCGAGAGCATCTCCCATTGCAATTAACCACGTACCTGTGGTTTTAATTTTTTCGTTTGAAAATTGTAAGGAACTAAACCAAAGTATTTTTCTTTTTTTATTCATTCGAAAGTTGATTTTTATAAATACTGTTATATCGTAGAAACTTCAGATTGAATTATTCACGCTTGAGTAAGAAACCAATAAACCTCTATATATTAAAACATTAAACGCATACACAAGATGCAGTAATAACCTGAAAGAACATTTCATCTTGCAATGATACAAATAATTTTTAACAAAACATCCTTCTACTGTGAATTTTCTGTGTAATACCTCAACCATTACTGATAAAATGACTTAAATCTCTCAATCGAAATTCTTTATGGATTCCATTAAATATACATGATTATCTTTTCAGTCTCTTTAGTCTCTTTTTTGCGTATAAAATCTCGCTTTTATCTCGTATATTTGTACGATAAAACGAAAACATGGATATATCAGTTGTCATACCACTTTACAACGAGGAGGAGTCACTCACCGAACTGCATGATTGGATCCGGCGCATTATGCTCGAAAACCAGCTGTCATACGAAATTATTTTTGTAGATGACGGGAGTACCGACGGATCCTGGGAAATCATCAAAAAACTCAAAGACGAATCGGAAAATGTAAGGGCGATTAAATTCCGTCGGAATTACGGGAAATCGCCGGCCCTGCATTGTGCTTTCCAGAAAGCGCAAGGCGATGTAATCATCACTATGGACGCCGATCTTCAGGATAGCCCTGACGAGATACCGGAACTTTACCGGATGATCAGGGAAGAGAGATATGATCTGGTTTCAGGTTGGAAAAAGAAAAGATATGATGACAAACTGACCAAAAACTTACCTTCGAAACTCTTCAATGCTACCGCCAGAAAGGTTTCGGGTATTAAACTCCACGATTTTAATTGCGGACTGAAAGCCTATCGTAAGTCACTGGCCAAAAGTATCGAGGTCTACAATGATATGCACCGTTGGATCCCCGTATTAGCCAAGAATGCCGGTTTTACCCGTATAGGCGAGAAAGTGGTCCGGCACAGTCCGCGGAAATACGGGAAAAGTAAATTTGGGGCGAACCGTTTTGTCAATGGTTATCTCGACCTGATGACACTCTGGTTTTTGAGCCGGTTCGGTAAGAAACCGATGCATATCTTCGGACTATGGGGTAGCCTGATGTTCCTGCTGGGGTTGATTGCTATCATACTTGTGGGAGTCATTAAACTGTATGACATGCATCACGGGAATCCCTACCGGTTGGTTACGGAATCACCCTATTTCTATATTTCCCTTACCATGATGATCCTGGGTACCCTACTCTTCCTTGCGGGATTCCTGGGTGAACTGGTATCAAGGAATGCACCTGAAAGAAATCATTATCGAATCGACGAAGAGTTTTAAGAATTTGTTGATTTGATAATTTAACGACGTGATGATTAATCTGTTAGTCAGTAAATAACTTTTAGTTCTTAGTTTTTAGTTAAAAAAATATATGCAAATGAAATATCAATACAATCTGTTACTGTTCTTAGTTCTTATGCTGTCCTGTACGTCAGGAAGCAAACGGAACGACCTTTATTATCAGGATCAGGGAGAGATATTCACGACCGGATATAATATCAAGTATGCCTACAACCGCTCATTAAAGGAGGATATCGTGGCGGAACTCAACAGGTTTGATATGTCGTTGAACCCTTTCAAAGAGAACTCTATCATTACGAAAGTAAATCGAAATGAACCGGTGGAACTCGATTCTTTCTTCCTGAAGGTGTTCCGGAGATCGGAAGAGATCTCACGCACGACAGGCGGGAAATTCGACATCACCGTCTCTCCGCTTATCAATGCCTGGGGTTTCGGTTTTCAGAATATGGACACTATCACCCCGGAAATTATCGATAGCCTGAAAGACTTTGTCGGCTATGAAAAAATATCGGTCGATGCCGGGGGAAATATTGTCAAAACCGACCCACGGGTGCAGATAAACACTTCTGCCATAGCCAAAGGATATGCCTGTGATGTAATTGCCGATCTGCTGGAAAGCTATGGCATAGAGAATTATATGGTGGAAATTGGCGGCGAGATTGCGGCCAAAGGGGTGAACGACAAGGGAGACTGCTGGCGTATCGGGATAGATAAACCCATCGACGACGCCACCGGTATGTTACACAACCTGCAAGCAGTACTTTCACTCTGCAATAAATCACTCGCCACATCGGGGAACTACCGCAACTACTATATCAAAGAAGGTAAGAAATATGCCCATACCATTGATCCACATACCGGATATCCCGCACAACTCGATGTTTTGGGAGCTACCGTAATTGCCGATGATTGTATGACCGCCGACGCTTATGCCACCGCTTTTATGGCTATGGGTTTAGAGCAATCGGTTGAAACAGCCAAACAAATACCCGGGTTACACTATTATTTCATTTATGAAAAACCCGACGGATCATTAGGTATAGAGTATTCTGAAGGCTTTGAACAGTTTTTTGTGAAAAAAGACAATGCATAATAAAATGGATATACTAAAAAAGAATGGAACAACTACAAGCAAAGAAAAAAAGCCTGAATATTAAAAAAATGTGTCATCAAAAGAAAAATCGGGGCATAATCAGTGCCAACACATCTGATGCATCTTATGGAAAGCTATCCATAGCATTATCGATATTATTTATATTCTCTTCTTTTTTTCTTCCCGCCCAAGAAGCCGAGACACCTACATACCCCAATTTTAAAGTCGATGGAACATTAAAAAATAAATTCGAGCATGC
>JARKQF010000190.1 GCA_029973975.1 Paludibacter sp. | reverse complement strand
CTGGGTAGCTATGTCTGGCAAAGATAACCGCTGAAAGCATCTAAGTGGGAAACTTGCCTCAAGATTAGATCCCTGTAATCCCATAAGGGAGTAAGGTCGCAGGTAGACTACCTGCTTGATAGGCGACATGTGTAAGCGCAGTAATGTGTTTAGCTAAGTCGTACTAATGACCGAGGGTTTCTCCCGTGGTGCAGGGAATTCTGTACTTTTTTGATCGGTTGACCTACAATATATCCTATTCGAAAAAACATTTGTTAAAAATGTCTCTTGGTGATTTGAGCGACGATGGTACACCCGGTTACATACCGAACCCGGAAGTTAAGATCGTCAGCGCCGATGGTACTTGGGGGGCGACCCCTTGGGAGAGTAGGTCATTGCCAAGAGACTTTTTTATTTGTTTGACAACACGTCAGATTGCGTGTATAATTATTTTGCTGTCGGATGCGCCAAAATTTGCCCTGTTAACAATCAAGTTTTTTTAATTATTGGGAGGTTGCGGCAAGAACATACATTTTGTGAAACATTTTTTTCACCGGGTATGTTTGACTGGCTGCAAATTCGGACCGCAGCCTTTTTTGTTTAATCCGACAATTCGTAAGGATACCCTTCATTTATTTACGAGGGGAGGTGAGAGTTTATGGCTTCTGTAGTTTTACGCTCCAATGAGTCACAGGATCAGCTTCTGAAGCGCTTTCGCAAAAAAGTGGTCAAAAGTGGAATTTTGAGCACCGTCCGCCGAAAACGCTGGTTCATTTCCAAAAGTGAACTGCGCCGTGTGGAAAAGAAAAAGGCGATCCGCCGCATCAAGCGACGCCAGGTTACCCACATGTAGAAGTTGAATTGGAGCAGTTTTAGACCCCGCGAATCAGTTTAGGAGGTGCGCATGGCTAAAGAAGAAGATAAGGTTAGTGTCGAAGGGACGATTATTGAGGCCCTGCCTGGTACACAGTTTCGGGTGAGGCTTGAAAACGGCCACGAAGTATTGGCCTACCTTTCCGGGCGAATGCGAAAATATTATATTCGAATTTTGCTGGGCGACCATGTGCGTGTTGAAATGTCTCCTTATGATTTAACTCGTGGACGCATTGTCTACCGACAAAAGAAAAATAGCCCTGCGGGCGCCATGATGGAAGACTGATGCGTGTCTGACATGCTCTTATTCTAGATATTTTTTATTGAAGAAATTGCCATCCCGGTTATTAACCGGGATGGCTTTTTTTATTTAAATATTCTTAAAATAGTAGTAATTATTACTATTGTTTATATAAAATAGGTACGATTATCATTCAGAAATGTGACGTTGTATCTGGTTATATTAAAGCAGAATACTATAATCAACTACAGGTAAAACGTGAAAAAAATCACGTAAAATCAAAAAAGCATTAAAAAAAACCATAAAAAGAGGATAACTATATGCAACCCAAAGATATTTCAGAAAACATTGTTCGAATCCTTCATCTCGAAACCCAGCCCGTTGCTGTAAAAGTTTATAAAGACCGCAAAGATTTACCCCGCCGCCCGCAAAATATTAAACAAAATTTTTGCCAGTTGGTATCCATTGCCCGGTACCAGGGACGCGGTAACAGTAGTGTGGCCGACAACATGATTTGCGCATTTGGCGCTTCCTGCCTGGGTTTGATTGAGACTCCCGAAATAATTTCATCGGGTAAAGCAGCCCTGGGTGTTTATACCGAAATTCCTGAAGCCGCCAAGAATTTCATGGGCAATGCCTATAAAATTGGCGATACCGGCAAGAAATATGATGCGGTGTTAGTTAAACCTCTGGCCGAAGTGACCGAAGATGACGAGCCTGATGCGGTTATCATTTATGTGAACCCCGCCCAGGCCATGCGCCTGATTCATGCTTGCGCATTTGACACCGGTGAGAAAATTACTGCTGACACTGTGGCCGAAGGCGCCATGTGCTCTTGCACCGGTTTTGCCATTGAAGAAGGCAAACCCACGGTTGGCTTCCCCTGCGCTGGCGACCGCATTTTTGGCGGCACCCAGAATCACGAACTGGTTTTCACTGCTCCATACAGCCTGGTGAAAGAAAAATTGGTAGATCGCCTGGAACGCACAGCTAAAGGCGGTTTCTCGGTCTTCCCCATTCCGCCAAACATGCACTGGACTCCTGCCATGCCGCCATCCTATTCCATTCAAGAGGAGTATTTGAAATAATAAAAAAAGAATACAGGCTGGTCTTTTTTGAATGTGCCGGTTGCACAATCAAATGAAATCTCAAAATGCCACTTGCCTGAGAATATAATCAATCAGTGATAAAATCGGTTGGTCGTTGCTTTGGTTTTTAAGAACAAACCCTGTTTTCAAAAACCACCGAGCCAACCGATTTTTTGTGCCAAACAATTCACCTGACTATACTAACCAAGGAGATGATTATGAGTACCGTTCACCGCTTTATTGGCAAGCCGGATGATTATAACTGGGAGAACACCCCCGAAAAAGCGTACAATGTGCCGGGCGGCCCGGTCAACGGTGCCCTGGGTCGTTACCCGATTAGTGATCAGGATGGAAAAGACGGCATTCCGCCAAATTTTCACATGCGGTATTTTCACATTGCGGCGGGCGGATGCTCAGCCTATGACCAGCATTTTCACGATCACGGCGTAATGATTTTGCACGGCAAAGCACGCGCTGTGATTGATGGCAATGAATTCATGTTGAATCCGTACGATATACTTTACATTGCGCCCAATGAGGTGCATCAACTGTTTGCGGTGGGTGATGAGCCCATGGGTTTTTTGTGCGTGATTGATCCCAAAGCCAGGGCAGTAGAAAAATAAAAATCGTTTCAATGAACAAAAGTGCAGCCAGTACAGCGGCTGCACTTTTGTGTTTTGGGTCGAATGTTAATAAGTTGAAATAAAACAAAAATTCGATTGAAATAGCGTTGATATTATTCTATAATGAAATTGCCCTGAAAAGGCAAAACTGGTGAAAGCCAGTGACGCAAAACCTGGAGTCTAAAGCAAGTGCAACGCAAGTAGTAAATGCCATGATCGTCCGGTCACCTTCTTTTCAGAAAAGGCAAACCCAGTGAAAACTGGTGACGCAAAGCCAGGAGTCTAAAGCAGATGTGAAATGCCATGACCGTCCGGCAAACCTCAAAAAAAGAAATGGCAAAACCAGCGA
>JARKQF010000150.1 GCA_029973975.1 Paludibacter sp. | reverse complement strand
GACCGCTGTTAGTACGTATAGTTATAATCCTGCCGGCAAGCCTGATCCCTTCCGGCCTTTCGTGGAAGATGAAGTTGCTGCCAAAAAGAGAGCGGAAAAAAAGAAAGTAAGTTCAATTTTTCCTTTGCAAAGAATGGAAGTCGAGCAATTCAAACTTGTTGGAATTGCCGGTGATCAAAACCGGCGTATTGCAATGGTCGAAGATATGACAAAGAAATTTTACCCTTTATCCATTGGAACACGGATAGGCATAAATAATGGAAAAGTCATAGAAATTTTATCTGATCGAGTTATTGTCGAAGAATATAAAACAAAAAAAGCAAAAAGAATTATTTTAAAACTTCATAAAAATTAAAATGAGGTAACCTGATGAAAAAATGTTTATTCAATATATTCTTAACAATTTGCTGGATATTGTCTTGCATGTCAGCCGCAATTGCAGCGCCTGGTGATCAGGATAATCCCAAGACCGTTATCGCCGACACAGGATATTTGGAAAATGTTTTATTGGAGAAATTGCCGGGTAAAGAAAGAATTGCGCTTGTGGTATCCGCACAGCCGGCTATAAGTGTTGGGAATCAGACAGATGGAAACTTGCTCATTAAATTGGAAAATATGTATGTGCCGGAAAATTTACGTCGAAGTTTTGGAGAAAATGCTTTAAGTAATATTTCTCGTGTAATTCCTCAACAAAAATTGATGGATGGTAAACAGTGGGCTTATTTGACCATTGATATAAACGAAGCTGTTCCTTATGCGGTAAAGCAGGAAGGTAAAAATATTTATATTGATTTTAATGTGTCCGGGTTGCCGGAAAAGAGAAAACGTGTTGTTACTGCATCGTCATCGGGCAGATTACAACCGGTTAAAAAAGAAGTAATGACGAATTCGACGGATAAACTTGTTACACTTGATTTTCAAGATGCTGATATTAAAAGTGTTTTACGGCTCATGGCGGAATATGGGAATATGAGCATAGTATCCGGCGATGACGTAAAAGGTAATGTAACTCTAACGATGAGGAATGTTCCCTGGGAGCAGGCCCTGGATACGATACTCGACGTCAATGGTTTGGCAAAGAAAAAAATGGGCAACGTTATCAGCGTCATGACTCTGGACAAAAAGAAAAAAGATGAAGCTGATAAAGCCAAGGCGGAAGAAGACCAGCGTAAGGCGGAAGACCAACGCAAAGATCGAGAGCTGAAGCTGATGGTGGAGAAAGGCTTGTTAAAACAGATTCTAATTGAAGCAAAAATTGTTGAGGCAACAGAGACTTTTACCAGGAATCTTGGTGTGCAGTGGGGATTAGGAACTAATCAAGCCGCAGGAGGCCGTTATGGACTTGGCGTATCCGCCGGTACCAGTAATTCGATATTCAGGCAATATTTACAGACTTATCCTTCCCAAATTGGTGCGAGAACTTCTGATGGCGACCCATTACAAATGGGTGCGGTTAATTTTCCTTCGTTGGCTACTAAACTTTCATCGCCAGCGCTCGGAATTGTCTTCGGCGGAGCGAATGCTTTTCTGGAAGTTCAGTTAGCGGCTTTGGAAGATAATGCGACCGGTAAAATTATTTCCGCACCCAAAATAGTGACCATGGAAGGCGTTAAAGCGACAATTAAACAAGGATCTGAGATTCCTTATGTGACGCCGGCCTCAGGCACATCGCCGGCGACTATAAGTTTCAAGGAAGCATTGCTGAAACTGGAAGTAACACCTAAAATTACCGATGATGGTAAAATTTCCATGGAAATAAAGGCTAACAATGACCAGCCTGACTATACAAACTATGCAAATAAGATTTCTGGCGTTGACAATCCCATCATCAAGAAAAGTGAAATTGACTCGAAAGTTGTCGTTCAGAATGGAGATACCATTGTTATAGGGGGCATTATAAAAAACAGTGAAAGTAAAGATGTGAATGGACTTCCCTGGCTGCAAAAAATCCCAGTTTTAGGTTGGCTGTTTAAAACCGAAAATACCACTAAGGATAAAATACAGCTGTTAATTTTTATCACTCCGAAGATCCTGCAGGGAGCTGATTTTGCAGGAGGCTGGGGGGAAAATATTAATTAAAAAGCATTTAAACGTGTTTAATACTTTTTATACACATAATATTCAGCGCAATAGTTAATGAAAGTATTATCAAGAAAATTAATTATCTTTGTTATATTCCTGTCAATGCAGGTTTTTGGCTGCACAAACAGCCCTTGGCATCAAAAACAAGGTCAAATATTCCTGAATAAAGGTATATCCCTTATTCAAATGGGGGAATACAACAATGCCGCCAAGGAATTACTCGAGGCCGAAAAATATTCTCCGGACGATCCTAAAATTCACTATTATCTGGGC
>JARKQF010000113.1 GCA_029973975.1 Paludibacter sp. | reverse complement strand
ATTTGTTGTAATGTATTGCCTAAGAATTGCGCCACGGCAAATTGAAAGCCTCCTTTTGAAATATTCTTTTGTCTGATTTGACCGGCGAAATCATACAACCCACCAAAAATATAGGCATGGATTTTCTGTAGGCTTTTGGTTCTCCCTATCTCCTCTTCGTCGATAAGATTGCTTTCGAAAAGAGAATAAGCCTTCTTCTTGCTTTGACCGTCAATACTGTTATCGCTGTATGTGAACCAATCGAGAAATTTGACCGCTTTGTTATTGGGGAAATGTTTGGCAAGAGCGATAACTCCATCATAATCGAGAGTGTCGGTTAGATATCTCTTTCCATCAGTCGCCATCAATTTCAGTTGGTTAGTAGCACTAACCAACTCGTTCCGCTCTTTCTTTAGTTTGGTTTTGAGATATTTCCAGTAGTTCCGAGTTTTTGTATAATCGTTTTGGCTTGTAAGAACGGCAACAATATCCAAAACGGAAAACCACCATTTGTTGTTTTCTTCATCCCAAACAGCACGCACTTCCCGATCGTCAAAAAAACGGATGGATATTTTTGTTGTATCGCTCATTGTTACATAAAAATTTTCTACTGACAATCGTAATTTAATAAAAATTCACTTCTTAACTCTTTGGCTTTTTTTAAGGGAATCCAAAAGGTCCATTACATAGTGATTTGGCATACCTTCGTCACATAAAGCTGTTATCATTTTGGGACGGATTATTTTAATGTCATCAGAATAAACTACGTCCAATATTTCGCGCAACTTTCCCATTAGCGAGATAGTTATGCTATAAACAGGTTCAAAAATCTCGTTGTTCTTTCCAAAAGCCAAATTACTTGTGCTAAGACCATGGACAAATTCAGAAAGAGAAGAGAAAAATCCTGATGATTCCTTCAGATTAAGATATGAGTATAGATCATTCCATTTGAGAGTATTTTTATCCATATTAGTTATTGTAAGCGATTTGAATTTCCAATTCGCCTTACGGATAAGTTTATCTATAACAGCTTTGTGCCCACTGTAATTGGGTAAATTTCTAATCTGCTTGATTGAAAAATCGCAAATTGCTTGATAATTTGCTTTTGCTTCTTCAATCTGTTTGGAAAGAGCTTCATATTCGGCTTGAACCAATTGTCCATCATTAAACAGGTTTTCCGGTAGTTGATTGAGCCGACCTCGTAACCCATCTATTATATACAGATAATGGCGCAAAACCTTTTTCCCTTCATCTGCCTCATTGTAGATTAGGATGAATGATGATACATAATCTGCAATGGAACGTACAATTATATTTGCGACAACATAGTCTTTATCTCGTTCTATAATAGAATGAAGTGTATATGCCGTATTCACAATTCTTTGCGCAACTTGAAGTGGATATGCGTCTAAGTCATCTATAGCCTCAGAAGGATGTAAATTCTTAAGGTAATACAACTCATGATTAAGCATGATTACAATGATGCGAAAGGACTCCTCATATGTAAGTCCTCTCTCATCAAATTCGGGTATACTAATGCGTACATTCTCCATAAATTCCACTTATTTAATTGGTCGTTTATCAATCCAAACTCATTCCAAGTTTTCATCACGAGTCATTTTGTGCGGTATTCGCCAAGTTCTTCCAGTTCACGATCCCTGACTACAAGGAACGTTTCGTTGATGCAACCTTCTCTACGTACCTCTTCAATTTTTTTTCTTGTTAATCTCTTTTCTTCGCTTTTCAATCGTCTTTCCACTTTTTTCACATCTTCTGCGGGAGGTAGATTTTCAGGTCTTAAACCTCTCTCAATCATTATCTTTCGAACGCCCCGGTTATTTTCGATATGCTCTTTTTCAATGGGTGTCTGGCCAGATAAGTTTTTTAGCTGTACATTTTCTGTTGTCATTGCCGCGGCAAAATCTTTCGCTTTTATGCTTACGGTCGGCAAAAAATCGGCCAAAGGCCTATTGGAGGGTACGCCCATCCTTCTTTTAATAGTGCCGTGTTAAGTCCAAATAAAGCCTGATCGCCTTTTGAACGAATTATACCAAATCCTTTGTCATCAACTCCTCTTTCATATAAAACACCAGATAGGTTCTTTTCTGTTTCTTGTAATTTTACACGGGCTTTTACCCGTTCAGCCTCCAAAAGTCGCTTTTCGATGATTTCGGCTCTTCTGGTTTGTACTGCAAAATAGTTTTGAGCAAAAGCAATTTCTGGTTTGCGGCTATCACCATTTTGAGCAATGAGGTAACAAGCGTAACGCGTAAGAATCATGTCGTTGATTTCTTTTTCAGCACCTGATCCAATCCTAACCATTTTCCTGACGTCAGGAAAATGGTCGAAAATAGATTCACCTGCATTTATGCAGGATTCTTTAGCCTTTTCGATTACTTTTGAAAAATTCTCCCATTTGGAGTATCCCAAAAGTATCTGTAATTCACGAGCACTCCAACATTCAATCCCTTCATATTCGGAAACGGCCTCTTCAAAACGATCGAATAAATCTAAAATTTCCGTTGTTTTCATAC
>JARKQF010000106.1 GCA_029973975.1 Paludibacter sp. | reverse complement strand
TTCTTTCTTAAACATGTTGATACTGGCTTTATTATTTACTGCAATATGACAGTATAACTGATTGATCTTAAGATAACCGAATACATATTCTTCAATGAGTTGTAATGCGGCTGTAGCAAATCCTTTTCCCTGAAACTCAGGGGCAACAAAAAGTCCTAATGCTATACGGCTGTGATGGAGGTCGAAATCAAACAGATCAACAGTGCCTGCTGTCATACCTGACAGTTTATCGACCATCATTAACCGAAGCTGACCGGATTCATAGATGTTGGTATTGGTCTGACTGATGTACTCTTTTAATGCAAACTTAGAATAAGGTTGCCTGGTGTTTCCGGTTTCCCAGAATACAGGCATATTCTCCCACACATAAAGTACCTCCAGATCTTCCGGTTCTAATGCGCGCAATTTTATTTGCTTGTTTTCTAATAACATATTAACCGAAAATGGACTTTAGGAACCCTTTTTTCTTTCCACTTCCCCTGTTTGTAAATTCATTGTTTTTATAGGGAGAAAAGAATGATTCAATGTTAAAATGCTGTCCCGATGCAATCATATTATAAATTACTCCCCAGTCGGGTAAGCCTCCCAGATTCCTGTCGTCTATAAACAAATCGGCTTTCAGTTTACGCGGCTCCCGGTGTTCTGGTTTTTCTTCCGGATAATTGCTGTTTACGGCGTAAAATTCAAGTCCCCTTTTACGACAATATTCAACAGCTTCGTCTAATTCTTTGCCTTCACGTACAGTCCAAAGAATCAGCTGAAGCTGAAAATCTTCCTGTAACTTTTTCAGTGTTGCAATCGCAAACGGAATTTCTTTTCCAATATTGGGATATTCGTGTGTCACGATGGTCCCGTCAAAATCTACGGCTATTATCATTTTTTTATTAATTGTCTGAAGTCAAAAGTCAAAAGTCTAATGTCTAATTGTCGAATGTCTGATGTCTAATGTCTAATGTGTACAGTCGGATGTACGTTTTCCGCTTTCCGCTTTCAATTATTCGCTATTTAACTCTTAATTTTTAATTCTTAAATTCTCAATGCTGGCATTATTCGCTATTCGTTATTAGTTGTTCGCTATTCACTATCCGCTTCCTCAATTTGCAATTCAGAAATGATTTTCACTTCCGCCGGTTTACAAAAAAACAGGCCGATTGCAGATATACCGGCACAAAAAATCATTGATTGCGAATTCATCAGGAAGAAGAAAAGAATACCCAATAAGAAACCTGATCCAACAATGATTAACCGGATAATTGATGCTTTACTATACCAGCCCAGTTTTTTGGCGACATCTTCCTCTGTAGCCCATTTTTTCGTTTTCTTGTTGAAAACAGCCAGTGTGGTGGGTATAGAGCCGATAATCAGGATGATTAAAGCAGATGAAATAGCGATTCCTGTCTGACTCTGGCTGTCAATAATGACACCCGAACGGTGAAGTTGAAAACCCAGAAAAGCCACCAATACCGCAGCAATGTATATGAGGTAATAAACCAAAGTCAGTTTTTTAAGTACTTGCTTCATATCAATATTTTATTTTAATGCATTTGAAAAATCTATCCGGTTCAGAATCGACCTGCCTAAAGTTACTTCGTCGGCGTATTCAAGTTCATCACCCACAGCTACACCCCGGGCAATGGTGGTAATTCTTACATCAAACGGAGATAGCTTTCTGTAAATATAGAAATTGGTGGTATCACCTTCTATTGTGGCTCCTAAAGCCAGGATTACCTCTTTAATTTCTTCTTTTTCAACTCGCTCAATCAGACTGTTGATTTCTATATCGCCCGGTCCGACACCATCCATGGGCGAAATTATTCCTCCCAGTACATGATACAAACCTTTGAATTGCTGCGTGTTTTCAATCGACATCACATCCCGGATGTTTTCTACCACGCAAATTGTTTTGTTGTCACGGGCCGGATTGGCGCAAATTTGACAAACATCCGTGTCAGAGATGTTGTGACACACCCGGCAGTATTTGATTTCTTTTCGTAACTGAATCATCGCATTCCCGAATCTTTCTGTTTCAACTTCACTTTGCCGAAGCAGGTGAAGACTCAGTCGCAAGGCTGTTTTCCGGCCTATCCCCGGTAATTTGGAAAATTCATTGACTGCATTCTCAAGCAGGGATGATGGATATTGCTGATGACTCATGGGTGTTTAAAAAATCAAACGCAAATTTACAAAAAAAAACATGTAAAGTGTGAATTTCTACTTATTTATCCGTTTTTTGTGGTTTTTTTGCTAATTTTGAAACCATTTTAATAATAAGGATGAGTAGTTCAGGTATTTTGCTGATTATCATAGCCTATTTTGCTTTATTGTTACTGATATCCTATATAACAGGAAGAAAATCAACCGACAATGAAGCTTTTTTTACGGGTAACCATAAGTCACCCTGGTGGATTGTATCTATCGGTATGATTGGTGCTTCTATTTCGGGCGTGAGTTTTGTCTCGGTGCCAGGCATGGTAGGTAATATGCAATTTACCTATATGCAGACTGTCGTTGGATTCTTTTTTGGATATTTGGTGATAGCCCACGTACTATTGCCCTTGTATTACAGCATGAAACTGACGAGTATTTATACTTACCTCGGGGAACGTTTTGGCAGGGTCAGTTACAAAACCGGAGCTTCTTTCTTTTTGATATCCAAAACTGTCGGTGCTGCTGCCCGGTTATATGTAGTGGCGCTGATCCTCCAAAAACTGGTTGCTGATGCATGGAATATCCCATTCTATGTTACTGTAAGTGCCATTTTGCTGATGATTTGGATCTATACTTTCAGAAGCGGAATCAAGACTATCGTATGGACGGACACGCTTCAAACCATCGTGATGCTGGTGGCGTTGGTCATGATGATTGTTGAGATGATGCAACTTACGGGATTAAATTTGCAAGGTCTGACCCACAGTTTGATGCAACATGATATTTCAAGGGTTTTTGTATTCGATGACTGGATGAGTCGACATCACTTTGTTAAGCAATTTTTCAGCGGGATATTTATTGCTGTGGTCATGACCGGACTGGATCAGGATATGATGCAGAAAAATCTGTCTTGTAAGTCTTTACCTGAAGCGCAGAAAAATATGCATTGGTATGGATTTGCCTTTATTCCTTTTAATTTGCTTTTTCTGATTCTGGGTTTCCTGATTTACCTGTTTGCCGTTGAAAACGGTATTCAACTGCCTGTTAAGGGTGATGAAATGCTACCATTTTTCGCCGTAAATTATTTTGGCAAAACCGTATTGTTGCTTTTTGTGTTGGGTATTATAGCAGCAGCCTTTTCCAGTGCGGATTCTGCGCTCACCGCCCTGACTACCTCGTTTACAGTCGATATACTTGGTATCCGGGATGAAAAGGATGTAAAAGATAAAAAATGGAATGCAAAGCGTATCAGAATGGGTGTACACGCGGGTATTACAGTGCTGTTTATTTTTATTATACTTGTTTTTGAAAAACTAAATAATACCAGTGTAATCGATGCTATTTACATCATTGTTTCATACACCTACGGGCCATTATTAGGCATGTATGCATTCGGATTATTTACCAAACTAAAGCCAATCGATAAAGCAGTACCCTATATTGCAGTATTTTCACCTTTGTTTTGTTATGGATTGAATCTGTTCACCACCCAGACTTTCGGATATGCTTTCGGGTATGAGCTTTTGTTGCTGAACGGAGGTTTAACATTTACAGGATTATTAATAATTTCAGGATATGGAAATAAAATCAGCTGAATTCGTCATCAGTAATACCGATGTAAAAAAATGTCCGGATAACGGATTACCCGAATATGCCTTTATTGGTCGTTCGAACGTGGGGAAGTCCTCCCTGATTAACATGTTGACTAACCGTAAAGGATTGGCCATGACATCCTCAAAACCCGGTAAAACACTTCTTATCAACCATTTTATCATCAATGATAACTGGTATCTCGTCGACTTACCCGGTTATGGGTATGCCTCGGCAGGAAAATCTACGCGCGAAAAACTGAAAACCATTATCGAAAGTTATATCCTGTATCGCAACGAGCTGACTTGTTTGTTCGTGCTGATCGACTGCCGCCACGATCCCCAGTCAATCGACATCGAATTCATGGAGTGGCTGGGCGAAAATGGTATCCCATTCTCTATTATTTTCACCAAGATTGATAAATTATCTAAGTCTAAGCTCAGTGAAAATTTGAAAGCATACCGCGATAAGCTCTTTGAAACCTGGGAAGAACTACCGCCGATTTTCATCACTTCTTCTGAAAAAGGGCAGGGGAGAGAAGAATTGCTTGCTTATATCGATGAAATAAACAAGAGTTTGTGAAATTTTGTGTTTTTGCATTGTTTATTTATACGTATTGCATGGTTTAAATTTTGCCATGTAAAATATTGATTTTATTTTCGCGACCGGTTAATGTAAATCAACCACTTTAACACTGAGGTTCCATTCAATTTATTATTTGTTTACCATGTATTCTCAAACAGAAAAGATTGTCAACGTTCAAATCATTGATACGACGCTCAAAACCGTACAGAATAAATCACTGGTTATGCCCGAATCGAAAGGCAAATATGACCTTGAAAAGATTATAGAACTGTTGAAACCCAAAGTTCCTTTTGTGGATTCCGCCTTATTTGCCATACTGATACAAACCTATCATGAAAAAGTGATAGACTTGGCATCACAAGGTTATCACATCGATACGGGACTGGTTCACATTCATCCGGTTGTCACGGGAACTGTACCATCCGACCGCACCACGCTAAAAGGAAACAAGTTGAAAATTGTCACGATACCCGGCAAGGCCCTGCGTAACTGTGTTTCCAAAACAAAATTACGCGTATCAAGAAAGTATTACCGCAACCGC
>JARKQF010000070.1 GCA_029973975.1 Paludibacter sp. | reverse complement strand
ATCTGCCTTGAAAGGCTCAATCCAATACCGGATCCATTCTCTTTGGTAGTGAAAAATGGGATAAAGATCTGTTCCATTATTTCTGGAGGAATCCCCGGGCCATTATCGATCACCTCTATTTCGCAACGTCCGTTTTGCGAGTAATGCGCCCGTACAGAGATATGCGGGTTTGCAACATCTTTGACTGCATACATGGCATTCTTAATCAGATTGATCAATACCTGTGACAGTTGCGCTTCATCCGCTTCAACGCTGATGTCAGGCGTTCCGGTTTCGACGTTGATGTCAGACGTTCCGGTTTCTACACTGAATTGAATACGTTGAAAATCAGGCTCATTTTCCAGCAACAGCAGCAAATGCTCTATCAGATTCCTCAGATCAATATGTTTTAACACCGGTTTTGAGAGTCTTGTAAGTTTACGATAAGATTCAACAAACCTGATCAGGCCTATACCGCGTTCGTTGATTACTTCCAGCCCTTTTACAGTGTTGGCAACAGTTGTTTTATCAACCGGCTTTTCGGGTGGGATGAAGTAATTCAAAAGCGTTTCGCTGAGCGAAGTAATTGGGGTAATGGAATTCATTATCTCGTGCGAGAGCACACGAATAAGTTTTTGCCATGATTCTAATTCTTTGGCATCCAGTTCATTACTAATATCATGAATAGAAATGATCCGAAGTGTTTTTTTGTGATCTTTGAACGTGGTTGCCTGTAATGAGAGGTGCCTGATAGTGTTATGGTGTGTTGTTTTTACAAACTGATGTGTGCTTTCTTCTTTCAGCAATAAAAAGGCCTGGTGAAGGTTTGGGTCAACCCGCTTCAATTGTTCGATATGTGTCAGTGATTGATAATTAAGGAGCTTTTTTGCTGATGAGTTGGCCTGAAGGATGTTGCCGTTTTCATTTATCACCACAATTCCCGTGGCCACCTGTTCAAGCAATGTGCCGTAATATTGCTCCTGTTCACGATTTCTCAGCTTTACATCCTGTATAAGCCGGTTCACACGATTAAGACTGGTGTTCAACTCTTTAGTGGACCTGTGTTGTATCGTTTCGGAAAAGTACAGCGTGGAGTCTTCATTTTCAACAGCATTAAAAAAATAGGAGATTTTTTCCGGAACACGGTTAAAGATGCGAATAATGGCAAGTGCTAACCACACGATAACTGCCAGCGGTAAAACCGTGTACCACAATGATATTCTCGCTAACAGAAACAGTGTTCCCGAGAGCAGAATCAAAAGGATGATATAGAGGGTTATTCGGAGATTAGGATTACGATGATTCATGGTTGTCAGGGTTATTGGAGCGGGCAGTAGAAGATGTTATTCCGTGTGTAAAATCAAACCGGATATCTGTTCCTGTGCTTACTGGCACTGAAGGCTTCTTAAAGCTGGCCGGCAAATCCATCACAATTGGTATTTTTTGATCTTATTATAGAGCGTTTGCCGTGTAATGCCCAGTTCTGCGGCAACGGCACTCAGATTTCCATTGTTCTTCCGGATGCTTGATGCAATCATACTGCGTTCCATCTCTTCCAATGTCCGGACAACAGTATTGGCTGGTGTATGGCTGTTTGAAAAGAAGAAATCATTTAAGGTGAGCGTATCGCCTTCACCCAGGATAACAGCTTTTTCTATGGTGTGTTGCAATTCGCGAACATTACCTGGCCACGAGTATTGTTTCATTTTGTTCAACACCTCACCGCTCAGTTTAAGTGTGTTCTTTTTGTATTTGGCACAATATATTTTCAGAAAAAAATCGGCTAACAGCGGAATGTCAGCCACCCGCTCACGCAGCGGGGGTATTTCTATCTGAATGGTATTGATGCGATACAATAAATCTTCGCGAAATTTACCCTCTTTCACCAACGTGTGCAGATTGGTATTGGTGGCGCAGACCAGCCTGATATCAATAGGGATTCTTTTGTTCGATCCCACTTTTACGATTTCGCGGTTTTGCAGGGCAGCCAACAGTTTCGCCTGAAGGGGGAATGACAGATTGGCGATCTCATCCATAAAGAGTGTACTGCCTTTTGCTGCTTCAAACTTGCCAGCACGCTCCTCTTTGGCATCGGTAAACGCGCCTTTCACATG
>JARKQF010000091.1 GCA_029973975.1 Paludibacter sp. | reverse complement strand
TGCTTCGGGATATTTTTCATAATACCAATCCGCGAAATATCTTTTGATGCGACGGATATCTACGCCACCTTCCAGTGAAGCGCGACTGCACGCATTCTCGCAGGGCGCATAGCAGGCACGTCCCAGACTGCCCGGGAAAGGAATATCTTCGAGGTGCAGCTTCATGGCTTCTTCGTACTGTCCGTTACGTGCCAGCGTAATGTAGCCATAAGGCTTCACGCCACCCGGACACTCGTTGATACAGGGAGCTGAATGTCCCTGACGGTCGATAGTGGCAATCCGGGGATTGGCTAAGTTGAATGGAATATAAGCGACTTTTCGTCCGGCTAAATGCGTGTTATATTCATCGCTGCGGACTTCCGGACATACAATCTCACATTCACCGCAACCCGTACAGTCTTTTTGAATTACATACCGGGGGTGCTGGGTAATTTCAACATCGAAGTCTTCCTGCATTTTTACCACGCTGTTCACCTCGCTACTGAGCATCAGTGTAATATTAGGATGACGGGCGGTTTCCGACATCTTGGGAGTCGTGATACAAGCTGCACAGTCGAGCGTGGGGAAAACCTTGCTCAACTGAATCATCTTTCCACCGATGGAAAGACCTTTTTCCACGAGCAACACCTTTTTACCCATATCAGCGAGGTTCAGCGCCGTTTCCTGTCCGGCAATACCACCCCCGACGACCATTGCATCATACGTTATTTCTTGATTCTTCATATTTTCAACTGTACAAAAATCCCGGATTTTGCCGGGTAAGGGTAATTATTCTTCTATGGAAGCGAGGATTTTGCCGAAATTTTCCATGTGATTCATAAAGGGTTCGGCACAAACAGAGCACAAAGCTGCCATGCGGATCCGTTTCGGACTGATATTTTTGGCTTTCATCAGCTCCTGTGAGGTTTCAACAATGGTATTGGTATGTTCGGCACACCGGCTGCTGTATGAACATTCATGGCCGTCGGCCGCGATGAAAACCCCATCGAAACCATTTTCCAGCGCATGTAAAATCCAGCGGGGCTTGATGCCGGATGAACAAGGCAAACTAATTACATACACCGATGGTGCATAATGCATCTTCTTCAATCCCGCCTGATCAATGCCCGGGTCGGATATTTTTTCCGTAGAGAAGACGAGAATTTTGGGAGCTTGTTTGTTGTCCATGATTCTAATTTTTTAAACCATATAAGTCATATAAGTTTTCTGTAATTAATAAAACTTTTTTAATTTAATCGATTACAGCTTATATGAAACTTATATGGTAAATAAAATTTACTCTTTCCGTAAAAACAAACGGCTGAAGCTATCTTCATCCACAAAACCAAGGTATTCATGACCAACCTTTTCGCACCAGCGGGGAATATCGTTTTTCGTACCTTCGTCGGCCGAAAGGATTTCCATGATTTCACCTGATTCTATATCGCCAATGGCTTTTTTTGCAGCCAACAACGGACCCGGACAAGCAGTTCCACGGGCATCTACGACTAAATCTGATTGGAGGTTTTTTAAATCTTCTGACATAATTGTATTTTATTTTGATAATTAATATTGGCATTTCTATTGTCTGGAGACTGAAGACATTAAATAAACAACTGCATGGCACTTTCCCCGGCATCAGCCACGAAAGTTCCGGCACCGGCATAACGAAGGTTGGGATAGTCTATGAACTCTTCCCGTTTGAAACCCATCAAATCCATGGACATTTCACAAACGGTAATTTCGATACCCAATTCGCCGGCTTGCTTAAACATTTCATCCAGCGATAATACATTTTTCTTCTTCATGAGCATTTTGATCATCACGGGTCCCATGCCTGCCATATTCATATTCGAGAGTTTCAGTTTGTTCTTTCCCTTCGGAAGCATCAGTCCAAACATCTTCGAAATAAAATCTTTTCCGGCAGCCTTTTTCTTCTGATCCCGCAATGCCGATAAAGCCCAGAAAGAAAAGAAAATTTTTACCCGGGTATCCATGGCAGCAGCAGCTAATGATATAATCATGGCAGCCAGTATTTTATCCATATCTCCGGATATAAGAGCTATTGAAAGTTGATCTTTGCGGTTGTTCTCTATCTTAGTTACTTTCTTTTGCAGCTTTTCGAGGTCTTTCTGCAATTGTTCCATTTTAACAGTGATTTCGTTTTCCATGATATTTTATTTAACGGGTTATTGAACTGCACAAATGTAGGCGGTTTTATATTGAAAAAATATAAAAGTACTGTGGGAGTACATACATAGTTTTGTGATATTCATCACATTGTATATATTTGCAGAAAAAATCAGGTGTATGGAATCAGATTGTAGCTTATGTCCCTATATATCAGTAGCGGAAGCCAAATTGGATGGTTGCCAGCTGAAACAACTGAGTGAAAATCACATCGTAGTCGGTTTTAAGAAAGGTGATTCCATCATCAAACAAGGCACCTATTCTACCAATATAATCTTCCTGCGGAAGGGTCTGGTGAAGATTCACATTACTGGTCCGTACAACGAGCAAATCGTAAAACTGGCAAAACCTCCAACTTATCTCGGATTACCGACCACATTCGGAGCAAAGGTCAATCACTATTCGATTACCGCCCTCGAAGATTGTGAAGTGTGTTTCATCGACATATCAGTTTTCCGTAACCTGTTAAAGGAAAGTGAGCATTTCTCTTTTGAAATCATTCAAGCCCTGTGCCGTTACGAAATAGAATCTTTCAGGAGGTGTGCAAATCGTACACAAAAGCTCACGAGAGGCAACCTGGCAGATGTTTTGCTTGATTTTGCCAATAATATCTTTCAGTCTGATGTGTTTATCGTACCCATTTCCCAGACTGAAATCGGAAATTTAATTGACACAAGCCGCGAAAGTGTCAGCCGCATGTTATCTGAATTTGAGAAAGATGGTATTATCCGAGTGACTGGCAAACAATTGGAAATCATCAATAAAAAATCTTTAGAACTCATCAGCCAGAATGGCTGAACAATCTCATGGAAATTTTTCAACGAACAGCTTTACTATTAGGGCAACCCTATCTTGAGAAAGCAGCTAATACGAAGGTAATTCTTTTTGGCATCGGTGGCGTAGGCAGCTGGTGTGCAGAAGCATTGATTCGTTCGGGCATCGGGCATCTGACGATGGTCGATTCGGATGTAGTGAGTATTACCAACATCAACCGGCAATTGCCTGCCACAACAAAAACGGTTGGAAAACCCAAAATTGAGGTGTTAAAAGAAAGATTATCAGAAATCAATCCTGCAGCCAGCATCATTGGATTACAGGAAATTTACAGTCCGGAAACAGCAGACTCTTTTGCACTTGACACTTACGATTTCATTATCGATGCCATCGACAGTCTATCGAATAAAGTTCATCTGATACGGCAAGCAACCAGAACAAACGCGGTTTTCTTTTCTTCCATGGGCGCAGCCCTCAAAACAGACCCAACCCGAATCAAAGTGACTGAATTCTGGAAAGTAAATGGTTGTCCGCTTGCTGCTGCCCTGCGCAGTCGCATCCGCAAGCTGGGCGGCACCGGCAAAAAATTTCTTTGTGTGTATAGCGATGAAATTTTTCCAAACAAAGGAGAATCAACCGGTGGTAAAAGTAATATGGAAACAGTTATCGGAGAAGACAACAATTCAACACCAAATAACAAACCTCAAAAACCGGTAATGACAGGTCAAAACTGGGACAGCAAAAAAGCCAGCATTAATGGTACTGTGAGTTACATGCCGGC
>JARKQF010000085.1 GCA_029973975.1 Paludibacter sp. | reverse complement strand
TAACCGGCATAATGGAGAAAGAAACGGTATAATCCGCTTTCGGGAGCTTCTATTTCGCCACTCCAGACAACATTGGAATGATTCAGGTCAAAACCTTCGGGAAAATTTTTCAGTAGCGGTATAAACTGGTAATCAAGCTTGTTTTCTTTACGTACAATTGTTTGACTCGGATCCCTCTTCTTTGAGTAGACGGCAGTGAGTCCGCCTTCCGACCCATCGGTTCCGTAGAGCCTGAACTGATCCAAATCTGCATAATCGCGTACATCGCCGAATTTACTCAGGGAATAATTATCCCATACTATTCCATAATTCTTATTGGAAATGACAAAAGGTACCGATACTTTGGTATTGTACTGGAAAAGCGATTCGTTCTTTCCTTTATAATTAAAGTCGTCGGACTGATGCTGTCCCAGGCCGTAGAAGGCTTCATCGTCAGGCGATTCGAACAACTGATGTACTGTATAGCCCTTTGTTCCCTCTACTTCTATTGGTGTAAATGTTTTTCCTCCACCTATGTTTTCCCGAAGAATATACTCACCTTTCTTATTGAGGAATATTATCTCCCCGGTAGTTTTGTGAACAGTCACATCCAGAGAATCGGTGGAAAGGATAAACATCTCCTTTTTCTCTTCTACCTTGAAATTATCCGACATTTTTAATCCGGGTTTTATAATCAGGCTTTTATCGTCAGAGAATTTTTTTTCCGGTGTTGCCGAAACATGAATAATTTTCTCGTTGACTACATTCAACCGGATTGTTTTCACTCCCGAACTGTTCTCTTGTTTAATATGGACGATCACTCCATTTTGAGTCTTCTCCAAACCGGCTGTTGTGCAGGAGAAAAAAAAGAGGGTACTGAATAATATAAAAAAAATGCGCTCCATGTATTATAATTATTTTTTGTAAAATTAATCATGATCTACATGCCGGCATCTTCTCCCTGTTAGCACTTGCTATCGCTTTTGATAACACAGGGGGTTGTTTTGTTTCCGTAAGGGATGTTAAATGTTTACAGAGATGTTTCGGGTTTATTATCGGAGTATAAGGATGGGTTATTTTGGTATTGAGAGGGTAAAATATCAAACTCTTCTTTGAAGTATTTGCTGAAGCTTTTAGGATTGTTGAATCCCACCTGGTATGCTATTTCGGAGATATTTAACTGGCTTTCCCGTAATAATTGGGCGGCACGTTTAAGACGGATGATGCGAATAAACTCAATAGGGCTTTTCCCGGTGACCGATATCATTTTCTTGTAGAGATGTACCCTGCTTATCCCGAGCTCCTTGCTCAATCTCTCGACCGAAAACTCACTGTCGTCAATATTATCCTCTACCAATTTTATGGCATTCTTAATTAATTTTTCATCCAACGGAGTGATGGTTATTTCAGCAGGTTCGATTTTTATTTGATTTTTGAATCTGTTTTGACGATAGGATCTTAACTCCAGTATTTTATTAATCCTCAGCAATAAAATATCAAAATTAAACGGTTTTGTAATATAATCGTCGGCACCGGTTTCAAGTCCCCGAAGTTCCTGTTCCTGGGCTGTATGTGCCGTGAGTAGAATGAGGGGAATATGCGATGTGCGTACGTCATTTTTTACTTTTTCGCATAGTTCATATCCATCCATTTCGGGCATCATCACATCGCTGATAATGATGTCAGGAGAAAATTCAAGAATTTTTTCCCATGCTTCTTTCCCGTTGGATGCGTCGAGTAGCGAAAATTCTGTTTTCAACGTATCTTTCATAAAATAGCGGAAGTCATCGTTATCGTCCACTAAAAGGATCCGTATTTCATTCCTTTCCGGGGCTTCGTCATTTTCCCCGGTACTTACCACATCTCCCGGGTTTTCTATCTGTTTCTCTTTAGTTACTTCGGGTTGTGAAACAATATATTTCAGCCTGTCAACCGGAAATTGAAGAACAAACATACTTCCTTTGGGCGCGTTGTCGTATACGTGAATGGTTCCTTTACAAATAGAAACAAATTCTTTTACGATATGTAATCCGATACCGCTTCCGGGAAAATCTTCGTTTTTTGTTTTTCCCTGATAAAAACGTTCAAAGATCCGCCTTTTCTCGTCGTCTTTTATCCCAATACCAGTGTCTATTATTCTGATCTCTATTTGTTCAGGATCGGTCTCTCCGTTTTTAGGTAAAAGTTTTACCAATACATCCACAGTTCCGTTTTTTTCGGTAAATTTTATCGCGTTAGAGAGAAGATTCATCATTATCTTTCTCATTTTGTCTTCATCGAATACCATTCTCAACTCATCTACCGATGAGAAAAAGGTCAACCGGATATTCTTCTTTTCCGCATATTCGGTGAAATAGGTGAAGGAATTTTTCAAAAACGAGATAATGTCCCCATAGGATAAATTCAGGGAATGTTCATTCACATCGCTTTTTCTGAAATCCAGTAACTGGTTCACCATATTCAACAGTCGTATGGCATTTTTGTGTATCAAAGAAAGCTGGTGTTTTTGATGGTCATCTGCAACGGACTTCATCATATTTTCCAACGGAGATATGATCAATGTCAGAGGTGTGCGCAATTCGTGACTGACATTGGTAAAGAAACGAAGTTTCATTTCATCCATTTCATGTTTCCGTTGTGCTTCCAGTTCTATTTGTTTCATTTTAAACTTCTGTTGTTCGTTTCTTATGATCATATACCGGGCCAGTAACAGGATAGAGATCAGAAGAAAAGTATAGAAGATATAGGCGCCGGCAGACAACCAGAATGGAGGTTTTATCCGGATTTGCAGTGCTGTGGATTCTTCACTCCAAAAGCCGTCACTGTTTGCGGCCTTTACCCTAAGAGTGTATTTTCCCGGAGTGAGATTGGTGTAAGTAACACTGTGGACGCCATGGTCGGTTAATAACCAATCTGTATTGAATCCTTCCAACATATAGGCATAGGTTGTTTTTTCAGGGAGCACATAATTCATAGCGGAAAATTCGACCGAAAAAACATTTTGTCCGTATTTGAAGGTGACTTCTTTTACCCGATTCAGCTCCGACGACAGGATCTTATTCCCGTTATATTCCACTCCGACCAAAACATCCTCATTGAACAGTTTCAATCCGGTAAAAAGGACTTTGGGTTGTGAAGTATTATAGCGGATATTTTCCGGATTAAATATGTTGAATCCGTTGGTCCCTCCAAGCAGAATTTCTCCATCGGGAGATTTGAATACTGAACGTAAATTAAACTCGTGGCTTTGCAGGCCATCCACTTCACTGTAATTCACAAAAGAAAGATGATATTCGTCGGTTTTTGAATCGGTATGGACAATGATATTGGATACGCCGTTAGAAGTAGTAATCCACATATTATGCTGATTATCTTCAATAATTCCTGAGATTACATTATCGGTAAGTCCGTCGCTTTTATACAATTGGGTGATTTTATCCTGTTTGGGATCCCAGATATTCAGTCCTTCCCGGGTTCCCACCCAAATAAGTCCGCGGCTGTCTTCATACACCTGATTCACGTTCAGATTAGTAAAGGATTGATCCCCTTTCCGGTTGCCCAGTAATATCTCACAATGTTCGGTCTTTATATCGAAAATAGTGATTCCGATAGCGGTTCCGAGAATTAATTTATCGTTTGTACCCAAAAAAAGCGAGGATATATATTCCGAAGATAGTTGTTGTTGTGTACTGTTATTGAATGTGGTGAATTGCCTGTTATCCGGATTGAGTTTTTGCAGTCCGTTTCCCAATGTCCCGATCCAGATCATTCCGGACTGGTCTTCTACAATTGACCAGACATTATTGTTGGCAAGACTATTCGAGTCGTTTGGGTTATGACGATAGTGAATAAACTCTTTTCCGTCGAAGCAATCCATCCCCGACAAGTAGGTGCCGATCCATAATTTTCCGTTTTTGGCAGCACACAGGCTGACGATCACGTTATCGGTCAAAGAAGAGTTCCCGGATGAATAATGGTTATAAATAGGATACGATTCGTCCCTGGTATCTAAACGGACCAATCCGCTTCCGTTTGTGCCGATCCAGATACTCCCTTTGTCATCTTTAATAATGGAATTTACATCGGGTTTGAAGTTGTCAGCCTTTTTGAAATAATTGAGATGTTCAATGCCGAATTTGTAAATACTTTCACTGTAGTAAGATATTCCGTTTTTATAGGTGCCGATCCAGATGATGCCTGTGTTGTCGGGATAAATACAATTAATGCTGTTGTGTGCAATGCTTCGTTTATCGTAAGGCAGGTTCCGCAAATTTGTCAACGTGTTGGTTTTTTTATCGATAATATCTATTCCCCCATGGTCGGTTGCCATCCAGATCAGCCCGTTGGGATCCTGGATAATATCCTGGATCATGTCACTTGACAATAAAAATGGAGAGTCACTGTGTTTTGATCCCAGATGCTTCCATTCTTTTTGCCGGGAATGGTATAACCAGGTTCCAAGCGGTATATCGGAATAGATCCATACGTCGTTGTCTGCGTCGACAAAGGCCTGATAATTATGGGTATTGCCTTTCTGTTGTTGTTGAATATAGCTATCTGTATAAGTGATCCGTAAACTACTTTTGTCCATATATTGAATAAGACCGGATTGAAAAACAAACAGATAACTCTCTTCCGCTTCTTTTATATCGGTAATAATCCCGCTGCTTAATTGTCCCGTTTGCCCGTTTTGAGGGAAGAATACCGATTTGCCTGTATCCGGCTGGTACTTGTAAAATCCGAATGAATTTGCATAACACCACATATTTTT
>JARKQF010000079.1 GCA_029973975.1 Paludibacter sp. | reverse complement strand
TAATTAATCCGGTCAGAATTCATATGTAAACAAGCGCCTGGATTCTAATCCAGGTTTTCAATTTGTTGCCAACATAAATTATGTGAGGCTGTTGTTTAGTATTCCTCGCGTCTTTGAGGCGGTGATTAAAAGTGTTTCCTGCTGCAAAAGGTGACACAAAAAAGCTCTCAGAATTTCATTAGATGGATTTACTCCTCAACTGTTATTGAGGCTCATGTTGTTTGCCGGGTGAAAGTGCCATTGCTGACAGCACAAGGTGCGGGCACAATGAAGACCTTTTCTCCAATAGTGAAGAGCCGACAATCCGTCGCATTATACATGCTGAACTTCTGTAAATCTTGTTTGTGGAGGATGATTTTGTCTTAGTTAAAGCCGCCAATTTAATAGACGCGACAAGTAAACCTATTAGACAATATTTGGAGGCTGAAAAATGGATAATATGCGAATCACTAAAGAAATGATCGCTTTAAATAAAACTGTTTTTAATGACTATTTTGTTGCCAGAAACGTTTTATACGAGCAGACGGCAAGACTTGTAAACAAATTTTGGGAAAGATCGCCGATTTTTCCCGAAAATGGGAAAAAAGTTGTCTTTGAATGGATGAGAAATTACAAAATAGGCTGCGAAAGTTTTAAAAATATAGTGAACGAAAATTTCAAACAACTGGAGGATCTCTCTGACAAATCAACCTAGCCCTGTTCCCACGGTTCCGGAGTGGTGTTTAGCAATGGAGGAATTAAAAAAATTCATTTTTGGGAGGTGCGCCATGGTAAAAGAAGAAGAAAAAGAAGGATTGGTCAACGTGGAAGGAATACATCCGCTTACTTCTTTCTGGGTTGATATCTTTGAGGATGGCGATGATTTAATCGCGCGGGCTGAACTCCCCGGGATGAAGAAAGAAGACATAGAAGTATCAATAACGGATGAGACCATTAAAATCTGTGGGGAGAAAAAGAAAGAAGAGGAAATCGATCAAAAATATTACCACAAGTGGGAGCGCTCCTTCGGATCTTTCTGCCGTGTTTTCACTCTTCCGACCAAGATACAGGTCGATAAGGTAAAATCAACATTAAAAGACGGAGTTCTGGAGTTAAGAATGCGCAAGAGCAAGAAGGAAAAGAACAAGGAAATCAAAGTTAAAATTGAATAGTTCTCCATATGCCTTAAAGAAGATGAAGTGGGGAAAATATCCGAGAGAAAATCAGACGGGTGAAAGTCGAAGAGTTGCGAACAAAATCGACGAAAGGGCGGAAGTGGGAAATTCTTGCGCCGCCGGGATTGTAAAATATCAGGATGAACACTTCCACAAGTTGCCCTCTTTAAATCTCTGATGGCGAGACAACATAGTTGAGATTCCTTCTCTAACTGTCAGCGTCTAAGGAATAGTAAAAAATTATCAGCCAACACCCGTTAACAGCAAAT
>JARKQF010000059.1 GCA_029973975.1 Paludibacter sp. | reverse complement strand
GGTTAATTGCAATTTCGCCAATGTCCTTTGATTTATCCACTGCATAAGATTCGGGAATATGCGAGAGGTCCATATAACCACCACCATAGACTGAGGATTTGCCTGTTATGGCGGATGTTTCTTTATTGTTCCTATCTTTGTTTTCGGTTACAGGCCGAAGATCCCATATTTCAGGGATAAGACTGTATAAAGTATCTCCGTTTTCAACACTAATCTCATATCGGCTGTTCGAAAACCCGGACTCATAGGTATTTTCTCTGTCCTGTCCTTTGCTCAATAATACCCATGAACAAAACACTATAGATAAAAAAATGTATTTATATGGATGTGGCATAGTTATCAAGATTTAATGATGATGGTCTTCGATTAAACTTGTCAGATTTGAAGAAAGATACCAGCTCTTATCTGTTTTCTAATAATCTTATCTTTTCATTTTGCTGATCAATCTGCTTTTGTTGCTCAATGATATACAGCGTCAGCTCTTCCACCTTTTGCAACAGCTTATTTTGCATCTCACCCATGCTCAATCCTTTCTCTTCCACCTGAGCTGCCGAAGGAATGCCCGGGAGGTGTTTGTTGGTTTTGACGAACTGTTCCACTTCATGTAGGGGTTTCAGGCGGTAGTCCTGATGAAAAACATAATCGGGCCAGGCACTTTGAAGTTTTACCACAACTTCTTCGGCGATGACTTTACCGGCAATGGCGAGTTTGAATTCTGAAGGTATGACGGACGTGCCAATACCGACTTTGCCATCGTCTTTAACGGTTAGTGCATCGACATCTGTTCCTGATGCAGTTTGGAACATGAACTTTGTTTCACCCGGCAAGAAACGAATATACGATGAACCTCTTGTGTTGTCTATTCTTCCGTAATGTGGACTACCATTAACATTATAACCAATTCCTGTACCATAGTAGGTCCAACCCGGTTCACTTGCCCATAGCGATAGATTAGCTGGTTGGTCACTTCCATTGCCGATAGAGGACAATCTGATTTTTGTGTCATTATGTCCTCCTGTGACTGTTAGTTTTTCTGTGGGGGATGTGGTGCCTATACCAACATTCCCATTCGCATTTTCAAGAACTAACTTAGACCAAGTTCCCCAAGTTGTTTCCGCTGGTAATCCTGTACGATAAAAGATACCCCCGTCATTAAAATTCAATTGATGATGTTTATTTCCTGAATTATCATGCCAAGGGGCTATTGTTAATAAGCCAGAATATGTTCCAGTTCCAGGAACATCAATGATACTTCTTTGTTTAAATTCTGCTTTTATCTCACTACTAAAACCATTGGGACCAGTATTGACATTCCTTGTGTCCAGAATTGAAAGTTTTGTTGCAGTCTGAGACATTAAAGGGTTGACAAATAGACTTGTTATCAACAACGAAATGATTATAATTTCTATTTTTTCAGTTCTCATAAAAGTTGATTTAATGGTTGATTTGTATTTTTTGATTCTATATTCTACTCCTTAATCACCTTGAATTCCTTCCGTTTCTCCCCCTCCTGAACCCTTAAAATATACCATCCTTTGGGGTAGGCAGTCATATCGATGGGGTTTATGCCTTGCTGTGCCGTGGTGTTGTAGAGCATCGTTCCCTGCCCGCTGTAGAGTGTCAGCCGGATCTCCTCATCCCAATCGCCGCCGGTGATTTCCACACCCAAAGCGCCTTTAGTGGGGTTGGGGTACACGAGGATATTTCTTTGGCCGAGCACATCTTCGACCACCACGCTATCGGTTGGCTGACCTTTTATGTTTTGTGGAAGTGATACGACTTTCCGGGAAATACGGTTGCCAGCGTAGTCGTAGTAATAACTGATGGTTTGAGAATGGATTTGTAAAATGACTGCGATAAGGAACATCAACAGAGCCGGCAGTCGTTTGATAGCTACTTGATCTGACTTCATAATAGGTTAACAATGTAGATTTGAATGTGATTTTTCGATATTTGTGCAATCATTCTATGTATAAAAAATGATACACTGCAATATTATACATAATTATTTGTATATTCTACAGCAAGAATTTAATGAAGATTGTTAGTGAATATCAACAAGAGTCAATATTTTGTTTTAACAGACTGGTTAACAACACCTAATAGAGACAAGTTATTTTAAAGACGAAGAATTTAATTAACAAATATTAAATATTTTATAGAAATATTTTTGTTTTTATTGATAATTTGGCGTCCCCAGAGAATTAAAAGGAAGGGGTTGTTTATTTAGGTATTACAGGTTGCAGATGAAGTTTTTCAATGAAGTTTTTTATTTATTGCCGGTGAAATTTTATAATTTCATTACCTTTGCTTTTGATGAAGAAAAAGATATTGATAGATTTTTATTTAAGGCAAATTCACAAGGAGAAAGGAAAAAAATAAAACCATAAAGTTTGTTGATGAACTTTATGGTTTTACGGGTTTTTAAACCTGGGGGTGGAAAACGGGGCTCGAACCCGCGACCTTCGGAACCACAATCCGACGCTCTAACCAACTGAGCTATAACCACCATGTTTTCGAGCTGCAAAGATAATACAGCAAAAAGTTATATGCAAGTGATTTTGACAAAATTAAAATAAATTTTACATTAAACTAATTATCAAACACATACACAAACATTCAAATGAAATTTCTACTTACAAATTCTGAATTAGACCAGCAAATCAACCTTATAAAAAGACAAATCAGGCTCTCGATGGATGGTATCGTTGCTGATTCGATGAAAGAACATGGCATCGTCTACAAAAAAAATTATGGAGTTTCAATTACCAGACTCAGAGATTTAGCAAAGAATTACACAAAAAACCATGATTTAGCACAACGACTGTGGCTGCTTGAAATACGTGAAACCATGATACTTGCATCACTCCTGCAACCTGTAGAAACATTTACGCCGGAAATTGCGACCCATTGGTCAAACAAATGTAATAACATTGAATTAATTGAACAGGTTTGCATGAATTTATTTCAACACCTGCCTTTCGCAGCCGACTTTGGTCAGAATTGTATTCTGTCTGAAAACATGCAACAACAAATATTCGGTTTCAGCCTGTTGTTACGAATATACAAGCAACTGGGCACAGCTGAAATGAATAAAATCATGCAGCGCATACTTCAAATGCAAATACCGGAACAAGAGAGCACTTTACATAATACGATAGCACTTTGTTTGGCACGACTTACCCGGAAAGATAGAGAAACGGCACAAACAATACACAAAAGTATCCAGTCATTCAAGGATGACAAAATAGCCGGAAGAAATCACATCTTCCGGACAGTAGAACAAGAATTAATATTTTTAGGATATCTGGATGAGAAATTCTGAAAAATGCCTTATCTTTGTGTGGTTTAATCAGTATCAATGAAAGAAGAAAGTTCCACCATCATTAATATATTCACGGAATATCTGGTCAGACATAAACACAGAAAGACCCCTGAAAGATTTGCTATACTGGAAAAAATATATACCCTTGAAGGCCATTTTGATGCTGAAAAACTTTATGAAAGCATGCAAAATGAATACAGAGTCAGTTTAGCTACCGTATACAACACACTTGATTTACTTTTAGAAGCCGGTCTCGTCATTAAACACCAGTTTGACGGACTGTCCGCTCAATATGAAAAATCAATCGGCGCTAACATTCATAATCATTCTGTTTGCATCGTGTGTGGAAAGGTCAAGGAGTTCACTGATAAAAAAATAAAGAAAGCTATTCAGTCGAAAGAATTCGCCAATTTTCAAAGCACGCATTATTCCCTTTATATCTATGGGGTATGTAAAAAATGCAGTAAAAAATAATTTATAACAATAACAATGAAAGTAGATGTATTATTAGGACTCCAATGGGGTGACGAAGGAAAAGGAAAAGTAGTAGATGTATTAACTCCCGGTTATGATTTGGTAACAAGGTTCCAGGGTGGTCCCAATGCAGGTCACACACTCGAATTTGAAGGACAGAAATACGTGCTGCGCTCTATTCCTTCCGGTATTTTTCAGGGAGACAAACTCAATATAATCGGCAACGGAGTAGTGCTTGACCCAGCTCTTTTCAAGGCTGAAGTTGAAGCTCTTGAAGCATCAGGACACCCATTGACCAAAAGATTGAAAATTTCTAAGAAGGCACATCTCATTTTGCCGACACACCGTTTACTCGACCAGGCATACGAATCGGCGAAAGGAGCCGGAAAAATCGGCACAACCGGAAAAGGTATCGGTCCTACTTACACTGATAAAGTCAGTCGTAACGGGGTAAGGGTTGGTGATATACTGCACAATTTTGAGGAAAAATATAATACTGCCATCAAAAGGCATAAAGATCTGCTGGCACAATATGATTTCGACTACGATCTGGCAACACTCGAGAAAGATTGGTTTGAAGGCATAGAATGTATCAAAAAGTTTGAACTTATTGATAGTGAGCATGTAGTTAATAATGCCATCAAAGCAGAAAAGAAAGTATTGGCAGAAGGAGCACAGGGAACCATGCTGGATGTTGATTTCGGATCATATCCCTTTGTGACATCCTCAAACACCATTTGCGCCGGAGCTTGTACCGGGTTGGGTATTGCACCCCGTAACATCGGAGAAGTATACGGAATTTTTAAAGCTTACTGTACCCGCGTTGGTAGTGGCCCGTTCCCGACAGAGCTTTTTGATGAAACAGGAGATCTAATGCGCAAAAACGGCAATGAGTTCGGATCGGTAACCGGTCGTCCGCGTCGTTGCGGCTGGGTTGATTTAGTTGCCCTGAAATACGCGATAATGATTAATGGCGTCACACAGCTTATCATGATGAAAAGTGATGTAATGGATGCTTTCGAAACCATCAAAGCTTGCGTGGCGTATAAAATCAATGATGTTATCACAGAAGAATTCCCTTACTCGATCGAGGGAGACATCGAGCCCGTTTACGCCGAATTACCAGGATGGCAAACGGATATGACAAAAATGCAATCGGAGGATGAATTTCCGGAAGAATTCAACGCATACCTGAATTTCCTGGAAGAGGAGCTGGAAGTGCCTATTAAAATTGTATCGGTAGGTCCTGACCGGGCACAAACGATTCTGAGATAAAA
>JARKQF010000058.1 GCA_029973975.1 Paludibacter sp. | reverse complement strand
CAAAAACAGCATCGCTTAATTCTACTTGCGCAACTTTATTTTTTTCAATATCAAATACATCTGCTACTGCCATGATTATAACTCCAGATGTGAGACTTACACACTTATTTTCTTGGCTTGTTTAATCAGCACAAAATCGTTCTTGCAGCCGGGTATCGAGCCCTTCAATAAAATCAAATTTCGATCCGCGCGAACCTGCCATACTTGCAGATTCTGGATAGTTTTACGGACGGCGCCCATATGACCGGCCATCTTTGTACCTTTAAAAACACGTGAAGGATCGGCACTAGCGCCAATCGAACCGGGAGCACGATGGAACATCGAACCGTGTGTTGCCCGTCCGCCGCCAAACCCATGCCTCTTTATAACACCAGCAAATCCTTTACCTTTGGAAGTGCCGATAACATCGACAAAATCCCCCGCCGTAAAGATGTCCGCCGTAATTTCCTGACCAACTTCATATTCTTCTCCGTCGGTCTTAAACTCTTTCAGCTTACGGAAAAATCCTTTGTTGGCCTTGTTGAAATGCCCTTGCAATGGTTTTGTCACATTCTTTTGTTTTTTTCGCCCGTATCCAAGCTGAATGGCATCATAGCCTTCTTTGGCTTTTGTTTTCACCTGAACGACAACGGAAGGCTCAACTTCGATGGCTGTAACTCCGACAGCGGCGCCGTCTTCACCAAATATTTGAGTCATTCCTAACTTTTTACCAATGATTCCCTTCTTCATTATCTTCCAACTTTTAATAAAATATAAAGCCAACAATTTATATTCCGAAGACCGGCAATAATACCGCCCAATCTCCCTATAACCGGATTTGAACTTACGCTTTTATCTCAACATCAACACCTGCTGACAAATCCAGCTTCATCAAGGCATCCACAGTAGCTTGCGTAGGTTCAACAATATCAATCAGTCTTTTATGCGTTCTGATTTCAAACTGCTCACGGGATTTTTTATCAACATGAGGTGAGCGATTAACACAATACTTGTTGATCTCTGTAGGCAGTGGAATGGGGCCGGCA
>JARKQF010000056.1 GCA_029973975.1 Paludibacter sp. | reverse complement strand
AGGCAGGTGCCGATCAGCAGCAGAACAGTGTTCACAATGGGTGTTCCCTGCAAAGATCCTTTGACGACAATGCCGCCGGAAATCGTGAAGAGCCCCCAGAGCAGGATGATAAAAGGAAGATAATCGATCAAAATAATATGGAGAATCTCATGCCGGGCGACGGCTCCGTGAACCCACAAAAAAGGCAGGGCGAAAGCAAGAGCCCAAAAAGCCGCGACTTTCCCGAAGTGATCATGCCAGAAGAGCGGAGCTGCAAGGGGAAATAATGCGATGGATAAAAGAATACCAATAAAGGGCACTATGCTCCAGATCGGTAAAATCTCCCCCAGAACAACTCCCTCCGGGCTGGAGGCCAGGACAACGTTCGGCGCAAATGCTGTTAAAAGGAAAATAAATAAGAATATCCTGATATTGAATAAGGAATACCACTTCACGGCATTCTCCTGAAAAAAAACGAGCGATCTTTTTTATTTGTTTTTTCCGGCACCTCGAGAAACTCTTCTCCTTTGCGTCGGCGGGTTGCGCAGGAAATAATCGTAATTCCGGCGAAAACGAGCAGATACCCGGCTACCTGAAGCGCCTGCTGCCAGGTTCCTGTCATTGCAGGCGCGACGATTTTTACCAGAAAGACACCGGAAAAGGCGGCTAAGCTGCCGCCGATCCAATAGATTTTTTTCTCTTTGATGCGGTTCATCGGAGCAATGTCACATAGATTGCAGCAAGAATAGCCGAGGTGATAACGCCGCTGATATTGGCGCCCATGGCATAAGGAATAATCATCGCTCTCTTATTGATGGCGAAGACTTCCTTCTGGGCCACCTTGGCCGTCGTGGGTACACAGGATACTCCGGCGATACCGATAACGGGGTTGTATTTCTTGCCGGTCGCAAAATAGACGAGATACCCGCCTAAGACGCCTCCGATTCCCGAGAGCAAAAGTGCCGTTATTCCCAGAACCAGCAGAATCACAACCTTGGGATTGAGAATAGTATTGGCTTCACACAGAACGCCCAGCAGAAGTCCGAGAAAAAAGGTCGAACCAAAAAGGAGAGTGTTTTCCAGAAAATCGATAACGCGGGTTACTTCCGATTCCTTGATGATTACACCCAGGAAAAAAGACATAAAGAGGGGCGCCGCGACGGGGAAGAGCAGGCAAAGCACCGTGTTTGTTATAATAGCAAAC
The DNA here is from genome assembly GCA_029973975.1 of Paludibacter sp. Lineage (GTDB taxonomy): Bacteria > Bacteroidota > Bacteroidia > Bacteroidales > Paludibacteraceae > Paludibacter. The sequence goes on along the minus strand of JARKQF010000056.1, from coordinate 3,402 downwards.
GCAATCTTTTCCGTTTTAGACACATTGGGTATTTTGGTCAGATCCATCTTGATTCCGCGCAGCTCTTTGGGAATCAGGAGACGAATCAAATAAGGATATCCAGCATAGCACAGGCTCAGGTAAAGATAGGCAACAATGGTAATCGGCACGAAAAGATCCTTGCAGAGCATCAGGGACGTATAGAGAACCATCGGGCCGTCCGCTCCGCCGACCATGGCAATCGACGCCGCTTCCTTATAATTAAGGCCCATGGCGACGGCAATCGGAAAAGTCAAAACCGTGCCCAGTTCCGCGCAAACGGCGATGACCATGCTTCTGAAGGGTGCTATCAGCATGTAGCCGATGTCGGTGATGACTCCGATTCCCATGAAGACAAGACAGGCGATGAGACCGTTGCTGAAGGTAAAGGTATAAATTGGCTGCAGGAAATCGATCTGTAAGACCTCCATGAGCTTGGTGACATCGGTCGCCATGGGATCAATAAATATGGTTCCCATCGTTGATGCCGAAAGAAATAGAACACCGGCGTTGACGGACGCCATCCCGACACCCATAGGAATCATGATGAGTGGTTCAAGTGTTCCTTTAACCCCCAGAAAAACAAAGAGGATGCCCAGGCCGATCAAAACGATTCGGGCGATGGCGATGGTCGGGTCGGAAGCTACCAGAGTGGCGATTCCCTGAAAAAGATAGAGAATATCGATATTCGGCATGTTCAGCCCTCACTTTCGTTTTCGGTCCGTCTCTGTGCTGCTCGAAAACTGACCGCACAAAAAAGGCCCTTGATAATCCCGGCCACCATAAAAGAAATACCGGCTGTAACTCCATAAACGACAGGCAGTAACTTGATTGATCCCAAAAAGTAATTTTCCATGTTTTTTTCATCCTTATAATTCTTTATTATATTAAGTTGCTTTTACGGCAAAAAAATAAAGTCGAATCGCTAGTTTTTGTAGATCAAAAAATAATCCTCAAAAGCCGGATCAGTGCCGATGAGGATAAACGGAATAAATTACGACATTCCTGGGAAGAAGTCTCTCTTCACCTTCGAATAAAAAGTATTTCTAACAGAATTTAAGCAGGCCTGTACGCCCCGCCTCTATCCGTTAGCAATGCGTCGCAATTGTTTTCACCCTTCCGGGTTTATGTCGCCTATTGTTGGAGTTGAAAGTGCAGACAGATTTCAGGTCTGCATGATGATGACTACGCCGGGAATGGGATCACGTCATGATTATTTTGCTGGCTTTTTGCGCCCATACACAACATTTAAACAAATTTAAAGACGCACGTTAAAAAACCATTGTAAAGGAACCGGTAATCCGGTCAATCTGACCGGCAGTCCACCTTTGCCGCTGTATTGCGGATTGAATATAAACGCTCGGCTGGTCTGCTTTCGGAGAACATGAAAGCAGACCGCCAAAGCTTGTTGCCAACTGCAAAGGTTTTTTGGACTTAAAAAAGATAAACAGTTCTTATGCCGATTTTGAAGGCTATAATTGCTGAATGGAAGAAAAGAACATGGCTGTTACCGACAAATACCTGTTATGTTATGTCGATAATAGTCTTCTCAGCCTTCACCTTCTACTTCGGCGCCGCCTCTTCCTGCGCGAAAACTTACTGCTGCAAAGAGGCCTTTAATGATCCCGGCCACCATAAAGGATATACCGGCTGTGATCCCATAAACTAAAGGTAATAACTTGATTGACCCCAAAAAGTAATTCTCCATGTTTTTATCCTTTTAATTTTTTATATTAAGTTTTTCGTTTGGATTCAAAAGTCGTATAAACAAATTGCAATTATTTGTCAATAAAAAACTTGTCTTCTGTGAAAATAAATTAAATTTGATCCATTTTTTAGAATTATAATGAAATTTGAGAAAATTTAAAAATATTTTTTGATTTTTCGAAAATTTTTAAAAATTTAGGAAAATTTAGGAAAATTTCCGAATTTTTGGAAAAATTTGGAAAATATTTGAATAAATGGAAATATTAGACAGGAAATAGCAATAAATAGAGCACGTCATGGAGTCTTTTTCGGCCTGTTTCCTGTACATATGCAGTCCTCATACGACCATTGCCTTTCATCTTGATTAAGATATAGTCTTTATATATCATTTAATTGCATTGATAATAAATTTTAAATAAACCGATTTTTTTCCTTGCAATTCATCAATAAAACTATTTGCAGAAAATATGAAGCTTTAGGCGGCATTTCTCAAAATAAAAAGAAAAAAATGGAGTTCGCTGAGATAAAAAAGGGAGTTTCGAGTAAAAAAAGTGTTTTTATTCCTTCTTTCCGGAAGAAAATTTAAAAATACGATGGTGTTTCTAAATATTTTTCCTCGATTAAATGCATAATTCTATGGAAATCTGCTTTAGATGACAATTAAAATAGCGGATAATTGGGATGATCTGCGTTTTTCAGCCGAAAATATTTCAAATATCTTCTTGGATAAATAGCAATATTGAGACAAATCGAAGTTTTCCGGAAATAAATGTCAAAATTAAACGGCCTGTCGCCCAAATATCTTTATCTCTTACCGCTCCAAAGAGATAACCGTTTAGGCAACAGGCCGTTTAATTTCGTCTCTTTACAAATCCTACTGGAGAAAGTCTAACAGCTCAACTTCAAAAATCAAAGTCGCGTTTGGTGGAATCGATCCGGCACCTCGCTCGCCATAGGCCAGATCCGGCGGTATGATGAGGATACGTTTTTCTCCTTTTTTCATTGATAGAAAAGCTTCATCCCAGCCTTTAATGACATTACCTTTCCCAACCACAAAATGGAAGGGGTGCCCTCTATCCACGGAACTGTCAAATTTAGTTCCGTCAACTAACCTGCCCGTATAGTGAGCCTCTACAAGCGCTCCCCTGGCGGGTATTGGACCCTTTCCCTCTTTCAGGACGATATACATTAGTCCGGATGAAGTTTTAATCGCTTTGGCATATTTTTCCTTGATTAAAGCTGCTTCCTTATCCTTGATCAGTTTCTCCTGCTTTCCCGAAGCCGCATTATTTAATGGTGGCTTTTCATCGGCAGATAAGGACTCCCCTGCAAAAAAGAAACTGTACAGCATGATAATCAGTAAATTTGTAAATAACTTAGGCAGATTCATAAGCTTCATCCTTAAAATAAACTATGTTGACCTAATTTTTGTATCATCAATAGAGTAGTTGTGCTCGTTTAATTTTTTTAGAGTACAATTGTCAATATTAAAGATTCGACTCCAGTGTATGGTTCTTGTGCTCTGCGAGGGCAAATCCCAGCAGCAGCCAGAAGCCGCCGACAAGGAATCCCGCAGCAACATCACTGGCATAGTGCAGCCCCAGCAACATTCGGCTGAAGCCGATCAGGCTGATGAGAACAGCTGTCCAATAGATAATCTCGAAGCGCTGCCGCGTC
>JARKQF010000012.1 GCA_029973975.1 Paludibacter sp. | reverse complement strand
TATCCATTTATTGAGGATAACATAACCAAAGAAGATGTATTTCGCATACTTGATGAAAGCGGGTTAGGGTTGCCAAAATATTATGAATGGCGATCTAGGTCTGGGTGTTATTTCTGTTTTTTCCAAAGAAGAATTGAATGGGTTGGGTTACTGGAAAATCATGAAAATCTTTACCTTGCTTCCTCCAAATTTGAGAAAATAAATGAGGAGACAGGTGAACGATATACTTGGTCTCAAAATGAAAGTCTAGATGAATTAAGAAAACCAGACAGAGTTGCCCAAATAAAAGCGGAACACAACTCAAAGGCTAAAACAACCAAGAGGCGAGTTAATTTATCACTAAGTGATGTTTTTGCTACATCCGAAGAGAATAATGGGGATGAGGGGTGTCTAATCTGCCATTTATGAACAAAAATATTCAATCACTCCTTGCCGAGATTAAGGATATGAAGCGAGGTGGGGCACTTTTTGAACAAAAGCCTCATAAACTCATATTGTTATTAACTATTTTGGATCTTTTTGATATGGGGGAAATAAAGGCAAACCAAATATATTTTAACGAAAAATTGATTAATACATATAAGAAGAATTTTTCCTTGTATGCTAAACACGACGATTGGTGTCAGGCAGCTCCACCCTTTTTTCACCTTCGCTCATCTTCATTTTGGAGACATAAAATTAAACCCGGCCAGGAGGAAGTCTATTCGCATCTTTCGACATCTGGTGGGGGAAGTAAAAGAATTATTGAAAACATTGAATTTGCATATTTTGACGAATTTACTTTCTCAATATTTGAGAAGGTTGAGTCAAGAGAAGCTATGCGCGACTTTATAGTAAAGGAACTAATTGCACCCGACATGAAAAGAATACCAGCGTTATTTCACGAAAGTTTTTCATTATCACGCTCATCAATCATTCAAATATTGAAAGCGATTCAAAATGTTCCTTCAGATATTCCGCTTAATAGCAAATCAAAAAGAGAAGATTATTTTCAATCAAGTACAAATTTAGGGAAAAATTACATCAAATCAATGCCTTACTATTGCAAAGGCACTGGATTGATTTCCTTTGATTATCAAATTACGATTTTCGGTCAGATGGTGTTATCCAAAGAAAATCATCTTGACCAACTCGGTACTCAGTGGCTCATGCATTACCATTTGAGCGCCCCGCAGGGTCCAGGCCCTTCCTTCTGGCACGAAGCGATTACCAGGCTCTTTTTTATTGGTAATATTTTTACGAGTGAAGATTTGGTAGAAGCCATTGGCAATCACATTTGGCAGACCGAAAACCGCATACTGGCTAAACGCGGTGTGCAAAGCACCGCCACGGTTTTCCTGGGAACCTACCTGAAGCCGGAAGGTTTGAACAAAATTCATATTCTTGAAACCACCGATAGTGGCCGCTATCGGGTTTGCGAACCTGCTCCTGCGCCGATTTGGGTCATTGCCTGCGCCCTGGTAGATTACTGGCTGGCAAATTATCCAGATCGGTTGGGCATCAGTTTGGATACTTTGGCAGACAGCAGTTTCTTGAAAATTTTTCTGATGGGTAAATCACGGCTGATGGAAGTATTGCAGGCCATGCAAGAAGCCGGTTACGTTGAACTTCACCGCACAGCACCGCCCTACCAGGTTGTGCTGGTGCGGCAGGACACGGAGGGGTTACTGAAAAAACTATATGGCACAGACTGAACTTCCATCCCTGGTTGAGTATTTACGCCGCGGTACCCCCCGTACGAGGGTTGGCCTGTGGTGCGCCCCTTTGAGCAGGATTGGCAAAGAGGCAGAAACCGCCATCCAACTGGGTATACAACCGTTAGATGTGGGGAAATATTACCTGGAGCGATTGCCAAAAGGCGCTCAGTTCGCCCGGCTATCTTCACAAAAGGTAATCGAGACGCTTGATTCAATTGCATCGTCAATGGGGCAAAGTGATTGCGTCCTGGTTTTCAATTTTGATCTGCTCTTGTCTGGGTTAAAGACCCAGGAACGTCAACAGGTCTGGTCAGATTTGTTCAATCATTTCCCAAACCGCCGCAGGGCATTAATCATTGTGCTGCCCGACACAGCAAAGCACCTGTTACCAACCGAGGAATTGCTGGAGAATTGGCAGCGAGAAACACGCGTAGTTCAATAACATTTTGGAGGGGTAAATGTTCATCAAAGAAATCGTCAAACTTGATACTCAGGGAAAATTCATCCCGGCAGTGCAACTCAGTGACTTTGACTCGCCGCAGGATAATTTGGGGCTTGTTAAATCATATATTTTTGCCAACAGCGCCCCTGATTCTCAGGGAAAACAAACCCGGGCAGTGGGGTCGATTGATTTGTTACGTGAATTGCGCCTGGCGTATATCAATGGCTCCTCAAATCGCTTTGTCGTTGTTGCGAATTATGGACATGGAAAAAGTCATTTAGCCCTGGTACTGGCCAACTATTTCGGGAAACCTTACGAGTCTGAAGAAGTCAAAGAAGTACTCAAAAGAATTGAGACACCCCTACAAAATAATCTTCCAGAAGCAGAGAATTTTAACGAATTCAAACGGCAGTATGACCGTTTTTTAGTCGTTCGCCTGCGCGGAGATGTGCCGCGAACCTTGCGGGAGCAATTCTTTCCATCTCTCAAAAATGCCTTACTGGAGCATCCAACCACATAAAATGTGGAATTGCCTTTCTGGCATACCGAGGCGATTAAATGGCTTAACAGCAAAACTGATGATAAACAAGCACAGATATTTCTAAATGACCTTGGAACAGATTTCCCTAACCTGATTCAAGAAGTAAATGAAAATAAACATGAGGCTTACGAACAATATGTTCAACTGTTTGCTCATTTGAACAATGGCGTTAAGCCTAACGCTGAGAGCAACTATAGCCTCCGCGAAGCGGTAATATGGATTTCAGATCATTTGTGCGGAGAGGGGAAACCCTTGGCAGGTATGTTGGTTTTATTTGATGAATTCAGCCAGTTTGTTGAGCGTTATAGTCAAAGCAATGCGATTGGTGATTTGCAAGACCTGCTGCAGGGGATAGGCGACCGCAAAGGGAAAACGCTGTTCCTGGCGTTATCCCCTCTGGATCCAGATGAGGTTGCTGATCGTGTTCAAAATGGACAGGTATTACAAAACATCAAACGAGAATTAGGGCGAATCGACCGAAAATATTCTCTTTATTCGTTGATGGAATCTGTCTTGAGTGCAAGCATTAATCCTTCCAATGCAGCCTGGGAGGAGTTCCTTGCCAAAAACCCCGATTGTAAAGGCCCAATGTATGGACAAGCCACTGAAGCGGTTTGGACGTTATACCAGAAACGGTATGACAAAGAATTAGGTTGGACAAACGATAAATTCCGAGATGTAGTGACAAAAGGATGTTTCCCGTTACATCCATTAACCACTGCGTTGTTATGTCATCTCAAAATGCAGCAGGGTTTAGATGACGATGCGCGCACAATTTTAAAATTTGTTAGAGAACAGGTTGAATTCAAGCTTAATGAACCAGCTATTAAGGATGGCAAGATCAATTGGATTTTACCCATCAATTTAGCTGACTATTTTGGCAAACGGATTGCTTCGGATCAGATTTATGCTGCTTATGAAAAAGCAATCGATAATCTGGAGCAGACTTTTGGAGATAAAGTTACCCAGGCTCAATATGATGTTCTTAAGGCGTTATTGCTCCAGATTGCTGATGGGCTAAATATTACTGGTGGGAAACAGGTGGAATTAATTTCTCACATGACCGGATTAGATTTTGATACGACCAAGAAGAAACTGCGAGAATTAAGTGAACACTCGGTGACAAAATTTGATTCAACGACGAATTACAATAGTTTCTGGCCAGTCGCAGTTAATCCTCAAGCGCTTGAACAAAAGATAAAAGAATACCTGACCGATAGGAAATTTGGCGATGATGAGCTCTTCGCTTTAAATAATCAAATTTCTTCCCTTTATCCTGGAACGGATAGAATTGAAGTTAGCGTCAGTTGGGGCACTTCTTCGGACTGGGCAGCCAACTCATTGATCGTTACAAAAGAAGCTTTTTCACCTGAAAACTTGAAGAAGCTAATGAAGCCTTATCAAACTTCTTTTCAAGGACTACAGGAAGGAAATAGAGGTTTGGTTGTTTGGTTATTAGCTATGTCCGAAAGTGATATTGATTTCTTCAAGGAAAAAGCTTCAGAATTCCTGAAGGAAGCTTTCTCAACCGAAACCCCACCTCCCGTTCTTCTGATCGTTCCGACTCTACCCACAAAATCAGTTGCTGATCAATTCATGCGGTATCAGGCATTGGTAAGCATTGGCAAAGATCCAGATGTAATTAAAGAAGTCGGACAGGTTGTCTTTGATGGCGAGAAGGACCGTACAAAAAAAGCCCTTTGGAAAGCCCTTGGCCAGTTGTTTGGAGACGAGGAGCACTATGCAACCATTTCTCGTAAACCTACAACTTTAGTTGTTCCGCAGCCTTATAAAGCCAATTTGTTAGCGCTAATCAATGTTAACATCCAGGATGTTTTGCACAAATTGTATGAGCTCGCGTACCCATATCGTCCCCCCGAGTTCTTCACAGACCTGCCAGGAAACCCCAAGAAAGGGGCAAGCCCACTACGTGATGCCACCAAAACCGTTGCGAAAAACCTGCTTCATAATCGGATCGGGTCTGCCTTGGCAGGTATGACTAAAGTTGCTCAGGAGCGAGTATGTAAACAAAACTTGATGCTAAAGTGGCATATTCTCTCCACAACCTATTGGATTCAAGAACCCGAGGTTTTATCTTTAAAACACGCATGGGATTATCTTGAGGAACAGGTGAAACCAGGTGATCAAGAAACTCCTGTTACAAAGATCATCCCGAATTTGTTGAACTCACCCTTTGGTTTTGATTTCAATACGGCTACTTTATTATTTACAGCGTGGATTGGTAAACATAACAATGAATTGCGTTTTTATTCAAAGGGACGATCTGTTGGCGTTGATTTTATCGAGAAATTGCTGGATGAAAATTCACCTCAGGAATTCCTAGGGAAAATTTGTGTTCAGGAGTGTTTATCGATTGCACGGCGAGACGCTGATAAGTCGTTGATTGAAGGCCGCTCATTGGTTGCTCGGATACAAAAAGGTGAACAACACAATCAAAATGAGGCAGAGGAAATCATTAATATTTTGACTGAAATCGTCAATTCAGGAATCTGTCCAGAGGATGAAAAGACTGTTTTCAGCCAAGCAATCGTTGATTTACAGACATCGTTTGATTTGTCAAACCAATATGATCAAAAAGCGAAAAAGTTGCTTCCAGCGATTTCTGGTGAAACTGATATCCGCAGGCTCCTGGATTTGCGCAATTCTATTAAACAGATGCCAGTTCCAGGCATTGTACTTCCCACTCAACCACCCACTACTGAAATTCAGGAAACGGTAGACAATCGAATTAAAAAAGTGATAGAAGCATCTTGTAAACAAGCTGAGACATTAAATAGGATTGAAGGTGCGGATGCGGTTCGAAATACTTTGCATGATCAAAAGGAGTTGCTACACCGTGAAGGCTTGCTTGCTTCCATAGAACTGATAGCAGAAGCTGAAAAGAAACTGGAAGAGCGAATCAAAAAACTCAAGGCTGATGCTGAAGAGGCTTCGCTGATGAACCAAATCAATGCCATGACGGCCAAAGCTGATTTGGTGAAGTTGTATGAATACAGGGAAGCATTGAAGGGGATGCGCCTTGTCACATCAGAGCTCATTTCGACGCGAGATCAGAAATTACAAAGTATTCAGTTTTCAATCTCTGAAATGGAGACTTTTGCTAATACAGTATCTCAGACATACAAGACCATAGAAGCGGATCAGGCTGAGGTTTTATACGAAAGAATATTAAGAAACATCAACCGTTACACTGGATCTACTTTCGAAGAGGTATTAAATCAGGCATTAGAGTATCTACGGAACGTCAAATCTTTTATTTCAGAGATTAAGGAGATAGAAAAACTGCCTCTTCGAAAACCTGAGGATATACCTCAGATTCAAGAATTTATCAGCCAGGTGGCAGTAAAGTACGTAGCCAGCTTGGATTCTGCTTACAAATCCATCATGGAAAGAGCCCAAAATGATTTCGATTACCGTGTCCAATCGGAATATGACAAAACGGAGGCGCAGGTAGCCGAAATTGAGAGAATGTTTGATTCGTATTCATCGGATCAAATTCAAAAGAGGCTCTCGCAAATCCCGCTTTTTGTAACAGATGAAATGAAAGTGCGAATAGAGCACATTAGAAGTTTACTGGAACAAAAGGAGACGGAAGAACGCCTGGCAAACATTGAAAAAAACACTCAAGATGTGATTGAACGAATTGAAAAATTATTCTTATCGATTCAGGACATTTCCAGAAGGCAAGAATGCCTCGAACGTCTACAAAAAAGAATTTCAATCATAAAATAAGGATCAGAGTGAAATGCAATCCATAATCTTTGATCCAAATAGAGATACCATTGCTCCTGATGGATTTACCGTTATTGACACGGAAGTGAAGTTCCTAAAATTTGCCACGTCGGGAAAATCACTCTTCATTCGAGGTCCTCGCCTATGTGACTGGGCTCAGACATTTTTCGATGGCCGAAGAATTTCATATTCAGAAATTTCCTCGCCTGCAAAACGTTTAAAAGAAAATTTTGTTGAACTTACTGATGATGGGATTAGATATATATGCACTTTCTTGGGATCTAAAAGCAACTTGTTAGAGACTTATTCAGCCCAAGAAATACTTAACATGTGCTATCCTGCACCAATCTGGAATGTAATTCCTTCTGTAAAACATGCAGCGGAATGGCTACTGTGGTTAGACAATGAGGAAGTCAATGAATCCTTTTTGCCACTAATCAAAGCAATCACTAATGATTGGAAACAAACTTCTCCTGATCTAGGGGAAATCTATTCAGCAGTCGATTGTCAAACCGCAAGAAAAACGCTGCAAAAATGGTTAGGAGCCCAAATCACTCCCTTTATCGAAAGGTATGGACCTTTTCCAATCTCAGTTCCAGACAAGTGGGTTCACATTCTTGACACCTCCTGGCGGAAGGAAATTATCCGAACCAATGGGTTGTTTCTACGTGAGTTTATCAAAACCCCCTTAGATTGGCAGTTTAAGCAAATGGTTGCAGTAGCAACTTTAGATTATTTTGAAAATCATCCGGATTCTGAGCATTTTTCATCTCAAATATATGACCAAATTGCCCGATTCGTTTCTGGCAGTGACAATGCTCGATTGAGAAAGATAAAACCTATTAAGCCTCCAACGACAATTCCCGAAGATCCAGAATCGGTCATCAAATGGTTTACTAATGAATACTTACCATTTAGAGAATGGCAATATGTAACAAATGCCGAAGGTTTCTATCCACAAGTTCTCGATATTGGACGGCAATTTGCTTTGTGGTATCTGGATTTTTATCCAAAAGCATTGATCTCCAAAAAAGATTTAAGTTTCTTCAAATCAAAACACCTTCGTGATCAAGGTGTTGACCACATTAATTTGCTAATTATTTTGGATGGGTTACATGCAATCGATGCAAAATATATTATGGAGGTATTACTGAAGACGAGTGTACCTCAGCGATTGGAATTAACCCAAAACAACTTCTGTTTTGCGCCCCTACCAACCGTCACCGATTTTGCCAAAGGGGCGCTTGTTCGTGGCGTACAACCAACATTCATGAAGGAGTTTGAACTATTAGGTTTCGATGTTTCAGAACAACAGACGCCAGTTCCACAACTGCTGAAATCCAAACCGGGTGATTTATTGATCTGGCGGATTCAGGATCCCGACCGCACATATCATACTAAAAATAAATCTTCTATGTTGAAAAAAGAGATTGAAGGCCAGCTATCAACAATAGCTCAGAAAATCGTAGATGTCGCAAATAGTATACCAACATCCGTCCCTTTAAAAATTATAGTGACAACAGATCACGGACGATTTCTTGGGGTTTCAAAAAGGAATGTGGATGTTCCCGAAAATATGCAAGCTCATGGTAGGGCTGCCTGGGGAAAAACAGATATTTCATTTGATAAAACTGGATATCAGATAAAAGATGATCTTGTGTACCTGTCAAAAGATCGATTTGGCTTACAATCGGATGATGCAGCAGTCATATTAACTGATAGTGCATTTATTAATGATGCTTACCCTCAGGAAATAAGCACACACGGCGGCTTGTTTCCTGAAGAAGTAGTAATCCCATGGATGGTATTCGAAAGAAACGTTGAGAAGCCAGAATTGGATGTGACGATTATTGGGGAAGGCCAGGCGAATCAACCCGGTGAAGCAACGATTACAGTGTTAAATCCGAGTATAGTAGATATCAGACTGATAAAACTAGAACTGAATTTTGGCGGTGAGAATCGCTTCGTTTTTGATCTTTCTTTGGATGTTGCCGGGTTAGACCAGGGTAAATTAATCTTGGATATAATGTCTTGGCCTTCAAGCGAGCAAATAGCACTTTGTAAAGCGGTTGCCGTTGTGCGAATGCCTAACGGAGAAGAGTTTATTGTAAAACCATCAATTGATAAGATGAAAGTCGTAGAACTATATACGCGCGATAAATCCTTACTGGAGGGGTTAGACTTATGACCAACCATGATACTAACACTGATGCTACCAAGATCAAAACCGATCCTTTTTTGACAGCCCTTGACGAGAAAGTGCAAAGGGTTTTTGGAGATCTCTCTATTGATAAACGGCGGTTACCTGCGACAAAATTAGACAAACGAGGGATTCCTGCCTATGTAGCTGAGTGGGCAATCGACACAATAGTTCCCAATCGTGGAGAGTTATCGCAAGAGAACATTTCCAAAATCCTTGAGTGGTCAAAAAAATTTATTCCGGGTCCAGAAGAGGCTAAAGTAATTCAAAATAGACTTTTAAATGGTGAAACCATCAAAGTCTTAACTTCTATGGAAGTAGATATTAAACTGACAAGAAATAAGCAAGAGAGAGTTGCTCAATTAAAACTTCTCCAAATTTCTGATGCACTAATCGCTGATGGAATCGTAGATAAATATCACGATTTACTCAAACAAGGTATGTGGGGAGTTGTTGAACTCATTAATGGACCGGATGGAGTTGCCGTAGTAAGTTTTAAGCCGATGCAAGCGACCTTTGACTTAAATTTATTTAAGCAGTCCCGAAAAATGTTCACATTGAAGGAATGGATGGCATTATTAGTAACATCAATGGGTTATGATCCCAATTATTTCTCTGAAGAAGAACAGATATTAGTCTTATGCAGACTTTTACCCTTAGTTCAAAAAAGTATGCACTTAATTGAATTAGCCCCAAAAGGGACAGGAAAAAGTTATTTCTTCGAAAATATTTCTTCCAGGGTTAGATTAGTCAGCGGCGGCAATATTTCTCCGGCAGTGCTATTTGTTAATAATGCATCTGGTCAATGGGGGCTCTTAGCAAGATACAAAGTAGTCGTTCTTGATGAAGTTCAGACATTGAAATTTGAAAAACCTGAAGAGATAGTAGGTGGACTTAAAGGTTTTCTAGCTAATTCTCGCTTAACCCGTGGAGGGTTACATGAATCATCAAGTGATTGTGGTTTAGTTATGCTAGCAAATATCCTTCTTGACTCAAACCAGAATCCAATAGAATCTCCTCTATTGAAAGATCTGCCTGATTTTTTACAAGAAACGGCCTTTCTAGATCGTATCAAAGGGATAATTCCTGGATGGAAAACAAAAAAACTTAGCCCGGATAGTTTTGCTAAGAATGTTGGGCTTAAGGCAGATTTTTTTGGGGATGCGTTACTAGCGTTCCGTGATGATTTGGTTATTGATCAGTTTTGTTCCCAAAAAATTAAATTAAAAGGTAAAAAATATAAGCGAAATGATGATGCCGTCCAATCAATAGCGAGTGGAATGATGAAGTTGCTTTTTCCGGATGGCGTGGTTTCTAATGAAGATTTTTTCCATTATTGCATTAGTCCAGCCATACAATTACGCCAACTCATCTGGAATCAACTACAAATGCTAGACGCAGAATACCGTCAATATGACAACCTGATTGAAAGTGAGTTTCCGCAATTGGATGAATAATGGAAAACAGCATTTATCTCGATAACAATGCAACAACTCCGTGTGATCCTCGTGTTGTAGAAAAAATGCTACCGTACTTTAGTGAAATCTATGGCAATCCGGCGAATGGTTATCATTTTCAAGGTCGGAATGCAGCCAAAGCGATTGATAAAGCTAGAGGACAGATAGCCCAATTAATTGGTGCACAGCCATACGAGATAATCTTTACTGGAGGTGCTACTGAAAGCAATAATCTGGCAATTTTTGGAATTTCTCGATTTTCTACGAACAGTTTTCGAAATCGACTAGTAACCTCGCAAATTGAACATAAAGCGGTATTGTATCCTTGCAAAGTGTTGAAAGAAGATAATAAAGACGTCGTATTTATTTCCGTCTCTTCGGAAGGAGAGATAAATCTACAAGAATTGCTTGATTCCATTAATGAAAAGACCCTCTTGGTGTCGATTCACCTTGCCAATAATGAAATTGGTACGATACAGCCAATACATGAAATTGCCGAATATGCACACAGTGTTGGCGCATGGGTACATACCGATGCAGCTCAAGCCATTGGAAAAATACCAATTCATGTAGACGAGTTAGGCGTCGATCTACTCTCGATGAGTGCACATAAACTTTACGGTCCAAAAGGAATAGGCGCATTGTATATTAGAGGCGGTACCAAGGCGATACCCCTTGCACCTATGTTTTATGGGGGAGGACAAGAGTTTGGTCTGCGACCTGGTACCTCAAATGTTTCTTCAATCGTTGGTTTTGGCGAGGCTGCTCAACTTTGTGCTCATAATTTGGACGTTGAAAATAGTCGAATTCAGCGACTGAGGGATCATTTTGAGGAATCATTACTATCATGTATTCCTGGACTTGTGATAAATGGGAAAAACTCTAATCGATTGCCAAATACAAGTAGTCTTACATTTCCTGATATTGATGCAGATGCTTTGCTCTTAAATATATCTGATGTTATGTTAGGAACCGGCTCGGCTTGTAATTCTGGCGCATTAGAACCATCCCACGTTTTACAGGCAATCGGGGTTTCAAGAGAGGCTGCACAGAGGACAATTCGAGCAAGCTTTGGGCGGTTCAACTCTGAAGAACAGGTTCAAATTGCCATTAACTCGATTGTTCAATCATACTTTAGTGTTTTGCATAGCAATTTATAAGTAACCAATTGCAAGGAACATATTTATCCATTTCTTACAATATTTCATTTGAGAGTATTCCCCATTCCCCTTAAGACTCTACGGGAACGACCTGGTAAGAACACCCTGTCAGGTCGTTCCCGTGCTAATTCCCGGTAGGGAAAACGAAAATCTCCATATAAAATTAGAGGATGACCTCCGACAACACACTTGAAATCACTCTCGATACCTGGATTATTTCCGACACGCATTTTTTTCATGAAAATATCGGAAGGTATTGCAGCCGGCCTGAAAACTGGCAGGAATTGATCATCAAGAATTGGAATGATCTGGTTTCCACAGACGAAACCATTCTGCATCTGGGTGATTTTGCGTTAGGCAACAAAACCAATTTTGACCTCCTTACTGGCATGTTAAAAGGCAGATTATTTTTGATCCAAGGTAACCATGACCGGATCAGCAAATCTTATTGCGAAACCCGTGGCGTAACTTTGATAAAAAAACCCTTGAACGTCGAGATATCAGATCAAATGAAATTGATCTTTTCACATCGTCCGGTTGTGCCACTGGAAAATGGATGGATCAACCTTCACGGTCATATTCATAATGTTCCACCGCCCCCTGAAGGCTCCAATCTAGGACCTAACCATATCAATATGAGCGTTGAGGTCAGGGAGTATCGTCCCTGGCGGTTGGTTGATATTCTCAAAATTATCAAGGACCATCCAACAGAGAACGATGTGTCACTCCGTTGACCCATTCCCCCTTAAGACTCTAGGGGATCAAAGTGGATGGAACAGAGTGCACTCCGTTCCCATGGATCAAGATGGTTATTCCTTGCACAAAAAAATATGCCGATTTATTTGTGCAAATATTTCCAGTCTCTCATCTGCTAGATTCTCCATTTGACCTATGCATGGTGGTGCAATTTATGCCCATTTAGAGTCAAGTTTTCGTGCTAAGGGAGGTCATTCCAGGGCAAATGATATTTCCATATCTCTTTACTTTAAAAGGCGCTTCAGCGCTCTTCTTGTTCAATCAACGTCTGCGGTAGGGTCTGCGTCAACGTCTGCGGCGTGTCAGCAAGGCGTCTTCGTCACGTCAGCAAGGACGCAGACCATACTTTTTTGTCGAAAATTTTATTCAATCTTTTCTAGACTTTGAAACCATCAACCAAACAATAGGATACGTCATCAGGATTTTTAGGTTATTTAACCTTCAGGTCAGTTAACCTAAATAGCAGGGGAAATGCATTAATTCTCTATTGCTGGACGATCCTTCACTTTCACTGTATGATTAACTTGTAGTAAATCGCATCCTGTGAGCAGTCCGTGAAACTTGATCAATCCCGATTGGAATATTACATCACACCCGAACAGGCCGCCAAGCAGCTTGGGATGGATTTGGATTCTATTTACCAACTGGCAGATGAGGGAAAACTTCAGGCAGCCGTGATGACCGATGGGAGTATTGGCATCAGTCAAATCAGCGTGAAT
>JARKQF010000044.1 GCA_029973975.1 Paludibacter sp. | reverse complement strand
CAATATATTCATTGGCCCCGTAGCCTTCATCACTGACGATGAGTTCCACATTTGTCGGATATCCCCTGGTGTAGCTGTGCGTGAACACCCTGATATTTCTTCTTTCGAGTTTGTTTTTGAAAAGGATCGCCGAGGGTTGGTTTTCAAAACGGGTAATTACAACACCCATGACATTAATATTCCACGCCCGCAGATCGTCAATCAACTTGAGGGCGTCCGAATCATAAGTAATTCCAAAGTCAGCCCTTATTTTTTTTCTTTCTATGTCTCCGGCATAGATGCAAAGCATGATGTCCGCCCGATCCTTGAGTTCTTTAATGAGCCTCATTTTGACATTGGGATCATAACCGGGCAGAACCCTCGCCGCATGGTAATCAAAGAGAAGCTTGCCGCCGAACTCCAGATAAAGCTTGTTGTTAAAACGATCTGCTCTCTGCAGAATTTCCGCCGTCTGCTCTTTTATATACTTTTCATTGTCAAATCCTTTGCCTTTAGAACTTGCCTGCACCCCGGGCTCCTCCTGAAATTAAACTAATATTGTAAAACAACACAAATTTGAATTTTTTATGGGACATTTATGTATAATGTCGCGTGTGCTTTATATCAATAACGTTTATTTCGCCAAATATTTCTCCGTTTAGCGCAAATAAAATTATCAACGGCAGCCGCCGCGTGGCCGGTGGGCACATCGAAGAAGATTAAGAATTGAAGAATTAAAGCAAATTGATTTCCATGGCACGCACGGGGCAGGCGGATACGCAAAGCTCGCAACCGGTGCATTTTTCGGGATCAAATAAAACTTTCATGGTCTGTTTTTCGAACGACAGCGCTCCGGTGGGACAAAATGCGGTGCAGGCGCCGCAGTGGACGCATTTGTCTGCGTTTTGACTGACGCTTTTGGACAGAGGCTCAACTTTGAGCCCTTTTTCCTTTAAAAACTGGATGCCCCGGTCGAAGTTTTCCTTCAGCCCGCTGAGCTCCAGAACTATAACACCTTCCCGGCGCGGAAAAATCCTTGCTTTGAGAATATTGAAAATCAGATCATATTGTTTAACAAGCTGGCAGATTATCGGTTGCTGAACAATATCCGGCGTGTAACGAATAACTATTTTTTTCGAATACATAAATAGTATTTCCAACCTTATAGATTGGCGGCATGTTAAGGGATGGGCCGGATATTGTCAAGGCAATTTATGCCTGTCGACCGGGATTTACTTCCGTATAGACGGTTATTTGCGGTGGATTCGTAGAATTCGCAAAGTTTACAATCTTCAGAGGGCCTTGTAAAAAGGCTGCAGGCAAGGCGCGCGAATTCCGAGGAACAAGGCCGTCATTGATCTTCCTCTTTTTTATTTTTCGCCGGCTCATCCAGATTCCCCGAAAAAGCGTCAAACAGGGATTTAAAGGGCAAAAGACTTTTTAAGGTCTGCGGACTTACCTGGGAATAGGTCGTACTTAAATCAAGCCATTTTTGATACTGATCGTCGGCCATATTGCGAAACAAAAGATAATTCTTAACAATCTGCTCCAGGTATTTTTCAAAGAATTCACTTAAAACCGTTTCCCCATATTGAATAATCAAATAGAGCATTGGATTCGGCAAAAGATAATTCTTTTTCCGCGCCTCTTCCAGAACAATTTGAGTCAAAATTGCCGCCGTTACATCTTCACCGGTCTTCGCATCGACCACGACTATCTGTCTTCCCTGCCGTATAACGTTGGTTACGTAATCAAGCGTCACATAAATGCTCTTTTCCGTGTCGTAAAGGCGGCGGTTAGTATATTTCTTTAACAACAATTTATTATCCATTTTGTACTCCCGGAATTTTAGTAAATCTTTTCAGCAAATATTGCAACACAAAATAATATTTTTGCTTTTGCAGCTTAAATC
The DNA here is from genome assembly GCA_029973975.1 of Paludibacter sp. Taxonomy (GTDB): domain Bacteria; phylum Bacteroidota; class Bacteroidia; order Bacteroidales; family Paludibacteraceae; genus Paludibacter. The sequence continues at coordinate 251 of JARKQF010000044.1, read as the reverse complement.
TTATAGCGGCTCTTGAGCTAATTATTATATATCTATAATAATTAGCATTTTATTGTTTTAAAATTTTGGTTACAGCCCTGAATACATTTTATTGCGTTGCAACATTTTTTCTTGACATTTTCCGCAAACGTCTATACTATACACCAGCAATGCAAAAAATAAAAAGGGGGAATAAGTAATGGAAAACAAGATAATCGCCAAGAGGATCTTTGATTTTCACAAATCAACATTTGATAGTACTTTTAACTCTT
>JARKQF010000332.1 GCA_029973975.1 Paludibacter sp. | reverse complement strand
TTAACATTGTTTCACCGGAATATCACCACTCTCGATAATATTCAGCATTTTTTCTGTTGCTTTAATCGCTGCAACCGTCTGGTCTCCGTCCAGTCCCCTTGTTTTGAATGTTTTACCGTCAAATTGCCAAGTGATAACTGTTTGCACGATGGCATCCGTTTTTCCTCCGGGAGGAATTACTACTTCATAATCCAGCAACTCGGGTGTGGGTTTGTTCAATGATTTGTAAATTTTGTACAATGCTTTTGATATGGCATGGTACTGGCCGTCGCCGGCTGCGGAATGTTCATATACCTCACCTCTGATTTCCAGTTTAACACTGGCCATCGGACGTAACCCCTTGGTAATCGATAAACTATAATTAAGAACCCTGATCAAATGCTGATCATTGGCGCTTTTGATGACATCAGAAACAATATAAGGCAATTCATCGATGGTGACCATCTCTTTTTTATCTCCCAATTCAATGACCCGTTGTGTTACCAGCGCCATCATCTCATTGTCGAGTTCAATTCCCAATTGTTGAAGATTCTTCAGAATATTGGCTTTTCCGGATGTCTTACCTAATGCATAAACACGTTCCCGGCCAAAGCGTTCGGGTAGTAAGTCGTTGTAGTACAAGTTATGTTTGTTATCACCATCTGCATGGATACCTGCAACCTGCGTGAAAACATTATCGCCAATAACCGGTTTATTAGCAGGAATACGGATGCCGGAGTAAGATTCAACCAGTTTGCTGACTGTGTTTATTTTACTTTCGTCAATACGAGTTTTCTTTTTCAGTTGATCGTGGATGACAGCAACTGTACTGGAAAGCGGAGCATTCCCGGCTCTTTCACCCAGTCCGTTGATGGTTACGTGAACTCCTCTAACACCGGCTTTTACTGCCTCATAAACATTAGAAACAGCTAAATCATAATCGTTATGTGCGTGGAAATCAAAATGCAATTCGGGATAACGACCAATCATTTTCAGACAGAACTGCAATGTTTCCGTAGGATTTAAAATACCCAGCGTATCCGGAAGCATGAATCTTTTGATGGACTCATTTTTCAGACTATCGACCATGAAAAAGACATAATCTTCAGAATTACGCATACCATTCGACCAGTCTTCCAGATAGATGTTCACATCGATATGCATCTCACGTGCGAAAGCCAGTACTTGTTTTATATCTGCCAAATGCTCTTCCGGCGTTTTTCTCAGCTGATATTTACAATGATTTTCAGATCCTTTACAAAGTAAATTCAACACTTTACAGCCGGCATCTTGTATCCATTCAAGCGATGTTTTGCCGTCTACAAATCCCAAGACTTCAACTTTGTCGATATGACCATGATCTTTAGCCCATTTGGCAACTTTCTTAACAGAAGCATATTCTCCTTCAGAAACTCTTGCCGAAGCAATTTCGATTCTGTCAACGCACAATTCTTCCAATAGCAGTTTGGCAATACTCAACTTCTCCGTAGTTGCAAATGAAACTCCTGAAGTTTGTTCCCCGTCACGCAGGGTGGTATCCATTATTTCTATCATGCTTGTGTTTTTTAGTTTACAATCGAAAAGCTGTTTTTTAGCTGTTTACTTTCTCGATGCTTCGTATGCTTCAATCAATTCCCGTTTACTCAGCAGATAATCAATGTCGTCCAACCCTTTCAACAAACATTCTTTTTTATATGAATTGATTTCGAATGATTCCGATTTGCCATTTGCATTATTTTTAATGGTTTGATTTTCAAGATCAACTGTTAATGTCAGCTTTGGATCTTTATTGGCGCCATCAAAAATTTCAGCCAGAAACTCAGCACTTACAACAACAGGAAGAACTCCATTGTTTAAAGCATTGTTTTTGAAAATATCAGCAAAGAAACTTGAAACAACTACTTTGAAACCGTAGCCGTCAATTGCCCAGGCAGCATGTTCGCGGCTCGAACCTGAACCGAAGTTTTTACCGGCAACGAGAATATTACCTCCATAAACCGGATTGTTTAATACGAAATCAGCTTTAGGACTACCATCTTTGTTATATCTCCAGTCGGCAAAAAGATTATCGCCGAAACCTTCTTTATTAGTAGCTTTCAGGAAACGGGCAGGTATAATCTGATCAGTATCTACGTTTTCGATCGGCAGAGGAACTACCGTCGATGTTAATGTTACAAATTTTTCCATACAATTGTTTTTGAATAAAAATTAAACTCTTGGATCAGTGATTTTACCGGTAATTGCAGCAGCAGCAGCAACGAGCGGGCCAGCCAGAATAGTTCTTGCTCCAGGCCCCTGACGGCCTTCAAAGTTTCTGTTTGAAGTAGAAACGGCATATTTGCCGGCCGGCACTTTGTCGTCGTTCATGGCCAGACATGCTGAACAGCCCGGTTGACGCAGCAGGAAGCCGGCTTGAGTAAAGATGTCCAGTAAACCTTCTTCTCGAATTTGTTTTTCAACTCCCCAGCTTCCGGGAACCAACCATACAACTACATTGTCGGCTTTCTTTTTACCTTTTACGTAGTTGGCAAATATGCGGAAGTCTTCGATGCGCCCATTGGTACAACTACCCAGGAACACATAATCGATTTGTTTTCCCAACAATTGTTCTCCCGGCTGGAAGCCCATATAATCCAATGATTTCTGGAATGAAATGCGACCTGCCTCATCAATCTGATCCAATGTAGGAATTGATTCCTGAATACCCATTCCCATCCCGGGATTCGTCCCGTAGGTAATCATGGGCTGGATATCAGCAGCATCAAAATCAAGTTCCAGGTCAAATTTTGCGCCTTCATCTGATTTCAACGTTTTCCAGTAAGCTAATTTTTCATCCCATTCGGCTCCTTTCGGTGCGAATTCACGTCCCTTTACATAGTTGAATGTGGTTTCATCGGGAGCAATCATACCACCACGTGCACCCATTTCGATAGAAAGGTTACAAACGGTCATACGTTCTTCCATGGTCATATTGCGGATAGCTTCACCTGCATATTCCACAAAATACCCAGTAGCGCCGCCGGTAGTAAGTTTAGATATCGTATACAAAGCCAGGTCTTTGGCTGAAACGCCAGGACCAAGTTTGCCATTGTAGTTGATTCGCATTGTTTTGGGACGGGTTTGCAAAACACATTGTGTCGCCAGAACCATTTCGACTTCTGATGTTCCGATGCCAAAAGCAATGGTTCCGAAAGCCCCGTGGGTAGAAGTGTGGCTGTCACCACAAACGATGGTCATACCCGGTTGTGTAAATCCGTTTTCCGGTCCGATTATATGCACAACACCATTTTTCTGATGTCCCAACGGGAAATAAAGCGGCATGTTGAATTCCGCCGCATTTTTTGCAAATGTATCCAACTGATTACGGGAAATAGGATCTTTTACGGGTTTGTCCTGATCGATGGTTGGCGTGTTATGGTCGGCTGTCATGGTCGTGAGTTCCGGACGGAATACTTTGAGACCGCGTGCACGAAGACCGTTAAAGGCTTGTGGACTGGTCACCTCATGACAGAAATGACGGTCGATATACAACTGTGTGGGACCGTTTTCTACGGTTGATACTACGTGAGCATCCCAGATTTTATCAAAAAGCGTCTTACTCATATAATTATTGTTTTTATTTTCATTGATATTTTGTAATTCAACCTATGTGTCACTTACCTGACTTATATGGTTGAAAATCATTTTACAAATTGATTGATGGCATTGATGTAGGCTTCCACCGAAGCTGCCACTATATCGGTATTGGCGCCGAAACCATAATATACTACTCCGGCATGTTCCACCTGCATGTGTACTTTGCCAATATCGTTGCTGCCTTTATTAATAGATTGAATCGTGAACTCCTGCAGATTCATCTCTCTGTTGATAATTTTCTTCAGGGCATTAATTGCCGCATCAACCGGGCCATTACCGGAGGCCGCTGCTTCAAATTTTTCATTGGCAATCATCAATCCTATGCTGGCTATTGGTTTAATACCTACTCCGGAAGTAACCTGCATATAGTCAAGCTTGATGCGTTCTTTCATTGCTCTTTCCTTTCCAGCAAGCATCAGAACATCATCGTCATTGATATCTTTTTTCTTATCAGCGAGCAACAGGAATTCCTGGTAAATAGTATCTAATTTATCTCCGTCAACTTCAACTCCCAATACACTTAAACGATGTTTCAGAGCTGCACGGCCGCTTCGGGCTGTCAGTACAATGGAGTTTTTGTCAATGCCTACATCAGTCGGATCCATAATTTCGTAACTTTCCCTGTTTTTCAACACACCATCCTGGTGAATGCCTGAAGAATGCGCAAATGCATTTCGACCGACAACTGCTTTATTCGGCTGAACGGGCATGTTCATCAGGTTGGAAACCAACCGGCTGGTACCGTATATTTTTTGTGTATTGATGTTTGTTTCTATGTTGAGGTCTTTATGACATTTCAAAATCATGGCAATTTCCTCTAGTGAAGTGTTGCCGGCACGTTCGCCGATACCATTGATGGTAACTTCAACCTGACGGGCGCCATTCAATACGCCGGAAATGGTGTTGGCTGTAGCCATTCCCAAATCGTTATGGCAATGTGTGGAAAGGATAGCCTTGTGAACATTGCTCACATTTTCCATCAGAAATTTGATTTTCTCACCATATACCCAGGGCAGACAGTAGCCTGTCGTATCCGGGATGTTTACAACCGTAGCGCCGGCTTTGATAACCGCTTCAACGACTCTTGCCAGGTATACATTATCTGTTCTACCTGCATCCTCACAGTAAAATTCAACATCTTCCACAAATTTCTTTGCATGTTTTACAGCAGCTACAGCACGTTCCAGGATTTCTTCCTGATTAGAGTTGAATTTATATTTAATGTGATAATCGGATGTCCCGATACCGGTGTGTATTCTTTTCTTTTTAGCATATTGTAATGCTTCAGCTGCAACTTCAATGTCTTTTTGTACACCACGGGTGAGAGCACAAATGGTTGGCCAGGTTACCGCCTTGGAAATTTCAACTACAGAATTGAAGTCACCCGGACTTGACACGGGAAATCCCGCTTCGATAATATCCACACCCAGTTGTTCTAACGCTTTGGCTACCTGAATCTTTTCTACTGTGTTCAGCTGGCATCCGGGTACTTGTTCCCCGTCGCGGAGGGTTGTGTCAAAAATAAAAAGTTTGTCCATAATCCATGTGTTTTTAAATGAAAAAACCTTTCTCACATCGAGTGAGAAAGGTTTTCAATATTTCTTATACTTATCTACATACCAAACTCACTCTTACTGCTTTTGTAAAAGAATAATAATACCGAGTAGTAAAATATGTAGAAAATTGTTGTTCATTGCACATTACTTAGTTGCGTGTGCAAAGATACATTATTTTTATAAAATAACAAGTTTAAGGCAAAAAAATAATATTTTTTTTAGTCATACGACAAATAACCTACCGGATTGACAGGTTTTTGATCTTTTTCCTTTTGAGATGCCAGCTCTGTTAATGCCTTATAAATTTCGTTGAATTGAAGATTGGTTTCAAATTCCAATTGCTTTATTTTTTGATTTAATTCATCATATCCGTGGATTAATTTTCTCAATTCGACGAAGGCACGCATGATTTCAATATTGATATTAATTGCAATCGGACTTCTAAGTACAGATGAAAGCATGGCAACACCCAGTTCGGTAAAAGCATAAGGAGGTCTCCTGATACCTCCTCTTTTTGAGGTCACAATTTGTGACCTCAAAATATCAAATTCTTTTTCTGAAAGTTGGAACATGAAATCGGGAGGAAATCTGTCGATATTTCTTTTTACACTTTGATTTAATACTTTAGTATCGGTTTGATACATTTCGGCTAAATCAAAATCAAATATAATGTAGCTGCCTCTAAGTTCGAATATCTTATTTTGAATAATCCGTAGTTCCATAGTTAAATTGGATGATTTATCTGCAAAAATAATCCTCTGAAAACAATAAAGAAACAGGTACAGGAAATTATTGATGTTTTGCGTGAAGAAATTTACATTTTGCACAGTTTCCAAAATTATGTGTATCTTTGTCGCCGGAATTGAAACAAACGATATTGATTGTGTTCAATTTCACCGATTGGGGGTGCCTTTAATAAATACGGGCTGAGATCATACCCTTTGAACCTGGACGGATAATGCTGTCGAGGGAAAAAGCAAATCTCCGTTATCATTTTTGGACTCTCAGAATAAATTATTAATCAACAATTTAATTAATTTGTTATGAGAAAATTTTATTTAGCAGTTTCTGTGCTGCTTGCTTTTGTGACCGTTATGGCACAATCGACACAGAAAAAAGATTCATTGCACATCATGCTGGATGAAATTACGGTTTCCTCCCTGCGTGCCGGTGAAAAATCTGCAGTTTCTTACAGCAATGTTTCTGCTGAAGAAATTGAAAAACGAAATGCAGGTCAGGATGTCCCTTACCTGTTGTCCCTTACACCTTCTTTTGTGGCTACATCAGATGCTGGGACTGGTATTGGTTACACCGGTTATCGTATCCGTGGAACGGACGCCAACCGGGTAAATGTTACGGTGAATGGTGTGCCTGTCAATGATTCTGAATCTCATGGAGTGTTTTTTGTGAACATGCCTGATTTTGCATCATCACTCTCGTCTGTACAAATCCAGCGTGGGGTTGGGACTTCAACCAACGGCGCTGCTGCTTTTGGAGCCAGTATTAATATGCAGACTGAGAAACTTAATTCCGAAGCTTATGCGGAAGTGTCTTCGTCATTGGGCTCTTTCAAAACGAATAAAAATATGTTGAAAGCAGGAACGGGATTAATCAATGAACGTTGGGCGTTTGATGCGCGTTTGTCTAATATCACTTCCGACGGGTACATCGACAGAGCCTGGGTGGATATGAAATCGTATTATTTCGCGGGTGGATATCATGGTGAAAAGTCTACGCTGAAGTTTATTACTTTCGGGGGAAATGAAAAAACGTATCAGGCATGGAATGGAGTCCCTTCGGATCTTCTGCTGAGCAACCGGACTTATAACGAACTGGGTAAATATGAAGATGCAGATGGAAATACTAAGTTTTACGACAATCAGACGGATAATTATACTCAGAATCATTATCAACTACACTGGAACCAGGTGTTGAATGATGAATTATTTTTCAATGCATCCGTTCATTATACAAGAGGAAAGGGTTTTTATGAAGAATACAAAACCAAAAGATATTATGATGAGTATGGATTGACGCCTGATACGATCAATGGTGTAGCACAGCCTACGACTGATCTGGTAAGAAGAAAATGGCTGGATAATCATTTTGCCGGTTTGATATGGGCGCTTAATTATCGGAAAAACAATGTAAATGCCTCATTAGGAGGAGGAGTAAACAGGTATGATGGCGATCATTTCGGTAAAGTAATATGGGTGAAAAATGCTCAGCAACTGGATCCGGATCATGAGTGGTATCGCAGTCATTCTGTTAAAGATGATGCAAATATATACCTGAAAACCAATGTTGTATTTTGGGAGAAATTCACAGCTACAGCTGATTTACAGTACAGATATATTCAGCATACGATGAAGGGACAAAATGATAAGTTTGATTGGGATACTTATTCCATGCGTCCGTTGGACATCGACAAAACATTTCATTTTTTTAATCCTAAATTCGGGTTGACTTATCAACTAAACAAAAGTCAGGATATTTATGTTTCATATTCTGTTGCCAATCGGGAACCCAATAGAAATAATTATACAGATGCCGGTAAAGATGAACATCCGGTGAGTGAAAGGTTGTTTGATACAGAACTTGGCTACCGGGTCAAAAATCAACGTTTTACAGGAGGAATCAATGCTTACTACATGAAATATAAAAATCAGCTGGTGTTAACCGGTAAAGTAAGTGAGATAGGGGAGCCTCTAACATCTAATGTAGAAAATAGTTATCGTGCCGGCATTGAGTTAGTTGCAGGAATGAAAATTATTTCAGGATTACGTTGGAATGGGAATTTAACGCTGAGTCAGAATAAAATACTGAATTATACGGATGTTGCTTATGTAGATTATAATCCGGATGATCAGGTAAAAACATATCATAAATCAACGAATATAGCTTATTCTCCTGATGTTGTATTTAATAGTGCGTTTAGTTATTCGTACGGGAATTTGGAAGCAGGCTTAAGTAGCCAGTATGTGGGAAAACAATATTTGGATAATTCCTCAGATAGTGAAAAAGCAATTGATAGTTACTTTGTTAATAATATATCTGTAAGATATTCATTACCCGTTAAGAATATTCGTTCTATAGATTTTCTTTTGATGATCAATAATGTTTTTAATGAAAGATATGAAACAAATGGTTATGCCTGGTCGGAGTTCTATTCTGGTGATGCTAAGCGTTATAACTACAAGTATTTGTTTCCACAGGCAGGAATCAATTTTCTGGCTGGTGTGACGTTCAAGTTTTGATATAAAATACACATACCATAAACAGGGTATGAAAATACCATTACCCTGTTATTGCAGCAGCTTCCGGGCTGCTGTATTTTTGCATTATCATTGAAAAAGTAATTTATGTTTAATTCCATAAAATAAAAAGGTATGTCGAAAATTGCAAAGAATTTAACTGAATTGATAGGGAACACCCCGTTGGTGCAACTGTCAAATTTTGCGGTTAATAAGGGGTTAACTGCTAATGTGATTGCCAAACTGGAATCGTTTAATCCGCTTGGTTGCGTGAAAGAGCGTATAGCACTCTCTATGATAGAGGATGCGGAAGCGAAGGGAATCCTGAAAAAAGATGTCGAAATAGTCGAACCAACCAGTGGAAACACAGGTATCGGTCTTGCTTTTGTGGCAGCAATCAAAGGTTACAAACTGACTTTAACGATGCCAGAAACCATGAGTGTGGAGCGTAGAAATCTTTTGAAAGCGCTGGGTGCTAATCTGGTGTTGACACCCGGGCCGGAAGGAATGAAAGGTGCTATTGCAAAAGCCAATGAAATCGCTAAAGAGAAAAACGCTTTCCTTCCACAGCAATTTGAAAATGCTGCGAATCCGAAAGTTCACGCAGAAACTACCGGAGAAGAGGTATGGAGAGATACGGATGGTAAAGTTGATATTTTTGTTGGTGGCGTTGGTACAGGTGGTACGATAACAGGAGTTGGCTCAACTTTGAAGAAGTATAATCCCAATATTCAGATTGTAGCTGTTGAACCGGCCGACTCTCCAGTACTGTCAGGTGGAAATCCCGGTCCACATAAGATTCAAGGTATTGGTGCTGGCTTTATACCCAAGAATTATAATCCGGAGGTAGTTGATGAAGTGATTACCGTGTCTAATGATCAGGCCATCCTCACAGCGCGTCAACTGGCCAAAGAAGAAGGTATGCTGGTAGGTATTTCATCCGGAGCAGCGGCTTATGCGGCAACCCAACTGGCGCTCCGTCCCGAAAATAAAGGAAAAAATATTGTGGTGCTGTTGCCGGATACAGGTGAACGTTATTTGTCAACGCTGCTTTATGCATTTGAAGAATATCCGCTTTAATTAATTAACACATAAACAAAATAATAATATGTCAACAAACTATAAATTTGAAACCCTGCAAGTGCATGCAGGTCAGGAGGTTGAAAAAACAACTAATTCAAGAGCTGTACCTATTTATCAAACCACATCCTATGTTTTTGATGATGCCCAACATGGGGCGGATTTATTCGGATTAAGAAAGTTCGGAAACATATATACCCGTTTGATGAACCCTACTACCGATGTTTTTGAAAAGAGGATTGCCGCTCTCGAGGGTGGTGTTACGGCATTGGCAACTTCGTCGGGACAATCGGCTCAGTTTATAGCCCTAACTAACATTCTGGCTGCCGGGGATAATTTTGTTTCAACGGCACATTTATACGGTGGAACTTACAATCAGTTTAAAGTTCAGTTCAAACGTTTGGGTATTGAAGTCCGTTTTACTCCAACAGATGAACCAGCTGAATTTGAAAAGTTGATTGATGATAAAACAAAAGCTATCTATCTTGAAACCATCGGCAATCCGGATCTGAATATCCCTGATTTTGATGCTATTGCAGCAATAGCAAAGAAATACGACATACCTTTAATCGTGGACAACACTTTCGGAGCCGGTGGTTATCTTTTTCGTCCAATTGAACACGGAGCAGCCATCGTAGTTGAATCTGCTACAAAATGGGTAGGCGGACATGGAACTTCTATCGGTGGTGTTATTATCGATAGTGGTAAATTTAACTGGGGCAATGGTAAATTTCCTGCTTTTACCGAACCTTCTGAAGGTTATCACGGACTGGTTTTCTGGGATGTATTTGGAGCTGATGGTCCGTTTGGAAACATTGCGTTTAACATCCGTGCCCGCGTTGAAGGATTACGTGACTGGGGTAATGCTATTAGTCCATTTAATTCCTTCCTGCTGATTCAGGGTATTGAGACTTTATCGTTGAGAATGGAACGCCATGTGTCTAATACACAGGCTTTGGCTGAATGGCTTGAGCAACATCCGGCAGTGGAATATGTGAATTATCCCGGATTGAAAAGCAGCAAATATCATGAACTGGCAAAAAAATACCTGAAAAAAGGTTTTGGCGGAGTGTTAACATTCAAACTCAAAGGAGATGCCGGGTTGGCAGATAAATTGATTGATAATGTGAAATTGTTGAGTCATGTTGCCAATGTCGGAGATGCAAAATCTTTGATTATTCATCCGGCAGCTACTACGCACGAACAATTATCTCCGGAAGATAAAAAAGCAGCAGGTGTTGAACCCGGGCTGTTGAGAATTTCCGCCGGAATAGAAAATATTGACGATATCAAAGCTGATATACAACAAGCGATTGAGAAGTTGTAAGTTGAATTTTTATCCTCAGTATAATTAGCAGAAAACGGGTAACGGAATTAAATCCGGCTACCCGTTTATCTTTTTCAGGTTCTTTGTCTATTTTTTTATTTCAGGATATGCAATTCTGGTGTGATACATATTCATGATTTTTTCTTTGAAAATTGCCTTGACGGTTTCCACATCCCTGAAACTAATCGGTGCTTCTTTGAATTGTCCATCCGCAATCTGGCTATTAATCATGTCTTCAACACAATTGTTGATACTTTCTTCTGTATAGTCTTTCAAACTTCTTGCCCTGGCTTCTACCGCATCGGCCATCATGAGAATGGCGGTTTCCTTTGTGTCGGGCAAGGGGCCCGGATAGGTGTAAACAGATTCATCGGGAGTTTTACCCGGATTAGCATTGACAAATGAATTGTAGAAATATTTTGTTTTGCTTAATCCATGATGTGTTGTAATGAAATGGATGATTTGTTCGGGAAGATGCTCTTTTTTAGCAATCTCCACCCCGTCGTAAACATGTCCGATGATTGTTTTTGCAGCAACTTCAAAGTCCAATTCGCTTAATGGATTATTTCCTCCAAATTGGTTTTCGATAAAAAACTCCGGATGTTTCATTTTGCCTATATCATGGTAAAGAGCTCCGGTTCTGACTAACAGACTATTTGCTCCGATTTTTTTTGCTGCTTCTGTTGCCAGGTTTGATACCTGAAGTGTATGCTGAAAGGTGCCCGGTGCTTTTTCTGCAAATTTCATCATTAAATCACTGTTGATATTGGTAAGTTCCAGGAGTGTTACAGCTGAAATCAATCCGAATATCTTCTCGAAAATATAAATCAATAAATAAGCAAAAAGTAAAAAACTACTACTAATCGTAAAATATATCAAAGGTTGCCAGTAGATTCGTTTAAGTTCTCCCTCACTCATAAACTCAAGCGCCAGATAAATCAGAAAATGAGCAATCAGTATAATCAATGCTGTTTGAGCTAATTGAGATCGTTGTGTCATGTCTTTTAAACTTGACACAGCTGTCATACCAATGGCTATCTGTATCAGGAGAAATTGAAACGGATTATCAACCATCAGTGAAATGATAGATATTGTAATTATGTGAGCAAAAAGTGCCGTCCGGGAATCGAAAAACACCCGTATAATAATCGGCAACAAGGCAAAAGGTAAAACAAAATAACTGACAGAGGTATATTGAATGATCACCGAAGAAAGTCCAATCATGATTAATATCATGAGATTGATAAAGATCAGGTTGTTTAAGTCATTGAAAATTCTGGGTCTGAATAAGTAAAGATACAGGAAAAACAGCACAATGAGGCCGGTAATGATAATTATCTCTCCGATTAAAACCAGTGTAGAACGCTGAAATGATGATTTACGCTTATCATATTCAATTTTCATTGAGTTTAGTATGAGGTAAAGCTCTTCATTCACAATCTCGCCTCTGTCGATTATGCGCTCACCTGCCTGTATTATACCGGAAGTCAGTGAAAGGTTCTTCAACAATTCCTTTTTGGATAAGTCAGAAATTATACTGTCATATTTCAGGTTTTCAGTGAGATATAAGTTGATATTATAGGAGCCGATCATACCGGGGACTGATTTCATAAATTCCAGGTAAGCTGTTTTTGGAGAAAAAATCTCATTTGAATTCAATGTATGTATAACCTTGTCAGGTAAAATGCAATTGATTTTTTCGGTTTTTTCTTCATTTAGTCTTTGATATTGCTCTGCGGATACAATGCCTTTTTCATATACGGCTTTAAATTTGCTCCAAATCAACTTGTCAAATTGATGCCCTTCACCATGTTTATCGTAATAGTCTTTTTTAAATCTGGAATACTGTTCATATAAAACAGTTGTGTCCAGTTTGTAAAAAGGTACAAAATTCTGTAAAATAGTTTTCTTTTCTTGCTGAATCTGAGTTTCGCTTTTATATATTGGAAAATCAAAAGAAGATGTGATGAGGTCGTAAGACCATGGTTTCCCAATTTCAAACTGATATTTGAAAGAGTCCTGATTAGGTAATAAATAGGCAATAATTGTGATCACGCTTGTAAATAACAGTGCTTTCAACAAATTATGCAAGTTGTTTTTTGATAATTGAAGTTTCATTGTTGATTAAAATTTATTTTAATCTTAGTATATTGAGTTCTCCGAGCAGCATAAAATACTATAATACAACAGTTATGTTGTCAAAAGTAATATTAATATCCAAAATTTGGTATTTGAATGCAAATATATTAAAAATTAAGTACTTTTGTGAAATACTTTGAGTTTAACAGCTAAACTAATATGTACGGATTAATTACACACCCATTGGTTCCGCTACGTGCCGGTAACAGCGAACGTAGCGAGATGATTTCCCAATTGCTCTTCGGGGAGTATGTGAAAATTCTTGAGAAACATGAAAAATGGCTTTATGTGGAAAACATTACAGATGGGTATACCGGTTGGGCTGACATCAAGATGATTAATCCTGTTACCGATAGCGTATTTCAAAAAAGCAGGCAGCAAAAGACCAATCGTTTATTACATCCTTACAATATTATATATAACACAAAGACAAATCAAAGTAAACTCCTGCCTGGTGGAAGTGTAATTCATGACTTGAACGGGGATGAGTTTAGTGTTGATGGTGAAATCTGGAGTCTGATTGAACCCGATTCGTTTGTCTGTGGTAAGTTTGTTGATGTACACCGGATTTTGGAAACCGCAAAACAATACTTAAATGCCCCGTATTTGTGGGGAGGCAAATCTGTTCTGGGAATAGATTGCTCAGGGCTGGTTCAGGTAGTTTATAGTATAGGTGGTTATATGTTGCCGAGAGATGCTTCACAACAGGTCGTTCAGGGAGAGTTGGTTGATTTTCTATCCGAGTCCATGCCGGGAGATCTGGCTTTCTTCGGAAGTGAAGAGGGGGATATAACACATGTCGGGATTCTGATTGACAACGCCAGCATCATTCATGCATCAGGATGGGTGAAAATAGAAAATATTGATTCTCAGGGGATAATTTCATCAAAAACAGGAGAGTATACGCATCAGTTGAGAGTTATAAAGCGAATTATTCTTTAGAATATCAATAAGATGAAACTATAAAGCGTGCCAAAAGCGCCAATTGCAATAATGACAATGCCAATAATACGATTTAAAAGTTTTATTCCACTGTAACTCAACTTATTCCTGAATTTACCTACAAAGAAAGTCAGGGTATTCCACCAAAGATATGCACCTCCCAGGATCGATAAAATTCCGGTTACTATATTGAAAGCAGTCGTTTCTTTATCCAAAAACTCGAATCTGGCGAAAAGTGCAATTAAAATAAGCAATATCAGGGGGTTGGATAAGGTGAGTACAAAAGAACTGAAAAAATCACTCATTATGCTACTATTGTTGTTGTGGCTGGGAATAGGTTGCCGGGTTGGATTGTTCTTATAAATGAATATCCCAAAGAAAACCACAATCAAGCCTCCGATAATCTGAATAATGATTTTCTTTTCTTCTAAAAAATCCACGACAAAACCTACAAAAAAAAGTGCAACAATCGTGTAAATCAGATCAGACATGGTAGCACCAAGTCCTGTTGCAATACCATGTTTTCGTCCTCTGTTCAAAGTACGTTGTACACAAAGCATTCCGATCGGTCCCAACGGAACAGAAATGAATAATCCGATAATAATTCCTTTGATAATAGTTTCAATCATGACTTAATACAGATTTACAAAGATAACTTATTTGTACAAATATTGCCATTTCGAAGAAAACTTGTTGATACTTTATTTGGGTTTATCATGAATTTTTATTTAGAACATTCTTGAAATGAGCAGGTAAGAAACTTTATTAAATATTTTTTCTCTTTTTGTTTGGTTGTTTTGTGAAAAGTCTATATCTTTGCACCCGCTTTGAGAGATAAGCGCTGTAGTTAGTAGTATTTTGGTATAGGGTTATAAGATTTTTTTGAGGATTATCAGATAAAATAATTTGATAAAATTTCGATAAAATTTTGTCAGGAACAAAAAAGTGATTAACTTTGCAACCCTTTTGTGCCAGAGCAGCTGGGAGCAAGCTTTCATGTTC
>JARKQF010000319.1 GCA_029973975.1 Paludibacter sp. | reverse complement strand
TTTGGTTATGCTCGTTACATACTGCAGCAGTGGTGTGTCATCCTCATCATCCCGGATGTGCTGAGGAACTTTCCAGATGTCGAGGAGACGTTGATTTACCAGAATTCTTTTACCTTCACCATCAACAATCAGGATGCCATCGATGGTGGCTTCAACCTGCGCCTCCAGCAAGGCTGTTTTCCAGATAAGTTCCTGTTCCGCCCGCTTGCGGTCCGTAACATCCTCTATTGCGACAATTAAACCCTGGGAGAGATCTTCTCTTTGAAGAGGCACGGCTGTTAGGATAACATCTCGCAATACGCGATCTTTACGCTGAAGCCTCGTTGAGACAGAAGCAAGACTTTTTGTCGACAGAATTGCGTTTAACTCCTGGCCGATTCGCTCATACTCTTCCTTATTTTCATATAGAAATTGAGTTGTGTTGCCGATGAGGTCGGACTCGGAATAACCGAATTGTTCGCACCAGGCTGTGTTGGCAAACTGATAAACTCGGTTTTTCATCACACAAAGGCCGATAGGTGCTGCTTTAAAAACACTGCTGAGCATGACTTCACTTTTACGCAGTTCTTCTTCTACGCGCCTGAGCTCCGTAATGTCGGCTACCATCGTCAGAAAGAAATCTTCTTTACCAATAGTGATTTTAGAAGAATTGAATAAACCCCGTCTACATTCGCCATTTTTCACCTGCATCGGCAATTCCAGATTTTCTACGAATCCTTTTTGACGATACTCTTCCAGAAATAATGCCCTTGATTCGCCGGTAATAAAACCTGCACCGGTAGAACTATTGCCTACCAGTTGTTCGTATTTAAGACCCATAATATTCAGAAACGGCTCGTTAACATCAATATACCGGCCATCTTTCATGGCCGTTATGGCCATAGGAATTGGACTTTTATAAAAAGCTGCAGCAAACTTTTTCTCGCTGTCCTTTAATACTGCTTCTGCATGCTTACGTTCGATGATTTCTTTTTGCAGGGCCTCGTTTGCCTTTACCAAATCGGCGGTTCTTTCCTGAACCCTGATTTCCAATTCATTGTGATCCTCTTGTAATGCTTTCTCCATCTGTTTGACCTTGTTTTCCGATTTTTCCAGTTCAGAGATATACTGACGCAACTCTGCCAGCTCATTTAAAAGCTGTTCCTTCGTCTTTTCTTCACCCATAATATTATAAGCTCCGAAAGTATTTGATTATTAAAAGAAATATACATCATTTAAAAAAATAATGCTTCTGAAGATTTTAAGCAGTTAATAGAATGTCTTAACCTAAAAAAATGAACCTCGGATTAATACTCCGCGGTGGTTTTTGATAAAACCGTGCTGGACACAATCGGAAAAAGAAGGAACAGAATGTGCAGACGCGGCCTGTAGCCTCTTTCTTTTTGGTAAAAAGGCGTTTCAAATATTACCATAACTTCTATTGTTGATGAACGCTGGATCATCAAACCCGCAACGAATAATGCATTGCGTCATAAATTTTCTCAAGGAATTATATTATAAGTTTTTAATTTATACATATATCTGTAAATACAACGTATATGCCACAAAAGACCATACCTCAAAAATGATAAAAAATTTTTGCATCGCAACATTATTATCTTGACAACATCCTTTGTTATTGATTATTATTTTTTTAAACGAGTTTAATTTCAGCACTGACAGGAGGGTTGCAAACTTATTCATTAATATTCCAATTCTAAGGAGGAGACGATCATGACAGCGATTACCTGTATCTATTGCGGCGCGGAAGGAGTATTGAATGTGCACGGGTTGGAAAACCAGAATTCCTTGAAAGTCTTCAAAAGGGTGGGCCGCAATCATGTTTCCGGCCACCTGCACTATCAATGCCCCGTTTGCAAAATCATTCTTCTTGTTGATCCTGTTCTGGTCGGCAAAAGCGATCACATCTTTGAACATGAAGATGCAGACAAAAAATTCACTCCGCTTTGTAAATTTCCGGATACAATTTTTCCGCGCATTCCGGGCATATGCTATGGCTGAATTCCAGTTCAGAGTGATTTTTGAGATATGCTTCAATCTGATTCCAGTAGCCCTCGTCGTCACGTATTTTTTTACAGGATACGCATATGGGCAGCAACCCGCTTAAAGTTTTGACCTGGGAAATTGTTTCCTGCAGTTTTGCTATAAGC
>JARKQF010000039.1 GCA_029973975.1 Paludibacter sp. | reverse complement strand
TTCGTTGAATGAAAACACTATTGTAATAGAAGATATTAGAATGCTATATCCTTTTGATGAAAAACATCCGTTTCCTTCACATGGTATAAAGAAAAATGATGATGTGATTTGGAATTAAACAAGAAAAAAACAAAATTTTGGCCGGATAATCATTTATTACTCCGGACATTTTGAAACGAACATACTACATTATTCCAAGCCTCTGAAACACCCCAGTATATAGAAAAAACGTTAAATTTAATTTTTAAATAATACTTTTTACTTCTACTCGTGTTTCCTTTTACATATCTTTTGTGGAAAGTATCTATGAAACGAGCACAAGAATTGTTCGTTCACAAAAACATGATCAAAGCGAGCTCCATACGATACCTTTGAGAATAAATCGTTTAATCGTATGAAAAACGAAGAGAACAAGTTGATAAAAAAATTAAAGGCCGGTGATGAAGGAGTCTTTAAAAGGATATTCTATCTCTATAGTGACAGGCTTTTCGTCTGGGCATACAAGATAACTGGTGACTCCTTAGCATCGGCAGATATTGTACAGGATTTTTTTATCCGTTGCTGGGAAAAGAGGGATATACTGCCTGATAAATGTTCTTTTAAAGCCTACGCTTATAAATCCGTTTACAACGCATCATTGAATTACCTCAGGGATAATAAACGTTTCGTGTACGGTTATGAAATCACAATAGATCTGATTGACGATGATGTACGAGATGAGGACATTGAAGAATTAAAAAGGTTACTCCTGAAAGCCATTGACGAATTACCGGACAGATGTAAGAAAATATTTGTAATGACAACCATGGAGAAGAAGAAATACACTGAAGTTGCCGATTTATTGGGTATATCCGTCAACACTGTTAAAGTACAGGTATCCAAGGCTTATCGGATTTTAAAAGAAAAAATAGGATAAAGACTCTGGATTTAAATAATACTTTTTCAAAATCATTGTGTTATCGTATAAATAAGCATACAAGTATGTTGAAACGAGCACAAACAGCACCTCCATCTAACAAGTTAATTAAAAGATAATTACACATACAAACAAGAAAGAAATAAGTTAATCGTATGAAAATAGAAAAAAACATCATTGATAAATGGAAACTGTTATTAAAAGTATTAAGCGAAGAGATACCTGAAGATGACAGACATTTTCAACGTTGGCTTAATGAAGATACAGAAAACAGAAAGCTTTACCTGTCATTAAAAGAGGGAAGGCAAAACGAAGAACTATTTGATAAGGATAAAGTTTTTAATACTATCTCCAGCAAGCTCAGTCTGAATACTGGAAAAAGAAAGCCCTTATACCAAAAAAAATGGTTTAAATACGCTGTTTCTTCTGTTGCAGTCATTGCACTATCTATTATTGTACTAAACTATTTCACTTTTCAAGAGAATACAACTCCCGAAAGAATAGACAAAAATATCTTTGATCCGGGCTCTAAAAAAGCATATCTTCTTTCAATGCAAGGTGAAAAGATCGATCTGTCCGAATCTTTTGAAGTAAAAAAAGAAGATGGCACCATTATTTCAAATAATAGCGAAGGGGTTATAAGTTTTCAAAAGACAGCACCTGTTAAAAAAACAATAGAACACCAAACGATATATGTACCTAAATCCGGTGAATATGAACTGATATTATCAGATGGATCTAAAGTCTTTCTTAATTCAGAGTCACAATTGACATTTCCTTCTTATTTTGAAGGAGACACACGTAATGTAGAGTTGACCGGAGAAGCTTATTTTGAAGTAAAAAAAGACGAGAAACCATTTATTATCCAAACTCCGGATCTTATGATCGAAGTACTGGGAACCTCGTTCAATATCAATGCATATCAGACAAATCCGTATGTCAATGCCACTTTAGTGGAAGGCAGCATCCGGATCCATCTGTCTGAAAACCAAGAAACCTTTTTGCTACAACCCGAACACAATTTCCGGCTGGATAAATTATCCGACGAGATATCCGTTCAGCAGGTAAATACAGATGTGTATACATCCTGGGTAAAAGGAGAGTTCGTGTTCAGAAACCAGCCTTTAAGTGAAATATTTGTCCAGTTGGAAAGATGGTATGATTTCAGGATCGTCTATGAAAGCCCGGACATAGGGAAAATGCGGTTTACCGGAAGTGTAGAGAAAGCAAGACCGCTTAATTATTTACTGGATCAGATACAAGCGGTTACAGACATTGGATATAGACCTGAAGGTGATAAAATAATTCTATACAAATAATATAAAAGGCTACCCGATCTTAGGCCTTTCAGGTAGCCTTATGCATTAAAAGAATCGTTATCTTTTTAAAATTCATTAATCAACAATTCATTTAAAGCGCTCAAATTTATGAAAAAAAAGAGACTTAAACAAAAATTCCCCCTGCGGGAATTTAAAAAACTGTTTTGTATCATGAAATTAGTTTTTTTCTTTTTGCTGTTGAGTTCCAATTTAGTTTGGGCCGGACAGACTTATGCCCAAATCACATTGTTAAATCTGGATCTTAATAATGTACCATTGGAAGAAGTTTTCGACGCCATTCGTAAGCAAAGTGAATTTGAATTCTTCTATAACAACGATCAGGTGAACACCTCAGTAAAAGTAAGTGTGAAAGCGAAAAATGCCGATATTAACACAGTATTGGAACAGGCACTTCCTGATACTTATGAATACAAAATTAATGACCGGTATATTCTGGTAAATAAACGGAAAGAAGTTGCTCCTGTACTGTCGGCACATCCTCAACCACAACAAACAAAAAAGACAATCACTGGAACAGTTACCGATAAAGAAGGGGAATCCATTATCGGTGCCAATATTGTGGAAAAAAATACTACAAACGGAACGGTAACGGATGTAAACGGGAATTTTTCTTTACATGTGGAAGAAGGTGCAACTATTAAAATTTCTTATATAGGTTATCTTTCTCAGGATATTAATACCGCAGGTAAAATACACTTCGATATTATTTTAAATGAGGATAGGCAAGCATTAGATGAGGTAATAGTTGTAGGATATGGCACGCAGAGGAAAGGTAATCTCACCGGTTCTGTCGCCTCAATTAAATCCGAAAAACTGACTATAGCTCCTATAACTAATGTTACAAATATGTTAGGAGGCCAACTTGCCGGCTTAAAAACCAAACAAACATCGGGAATTCCTGGCTCCGACAATGCCTCCCTTAATATCAGGGGTTTCAATTCCCCCCTTATTATTGTGGATGGAGTAGAAACCAGTTTCAACAATATTGATGCATCTCAAATTGAGTCTATCTCAATTCTTAAGGATGGTGCTGCATCGATCTATGGAGCCCGTGCCGGCAACGGTGTTGTGCTGGTAACCCTTAAGCGGGGCAATGAGTCTAAAGTTTCTATCTCTGCCAATACATCATTAACTTATCAGAATTCCACAAATTTAATTAAATCAGGAAGCTCCGGTCAAAGGTCGGAATGGGAAAGAGAAGCACATATTAATGCAAATCTCCCTTCATCACAAATACCCTGGACACTTTCTGAAATCGAAAAATTCTACAGCGGAGACGATCCTGACTATATCAATACTGATTGGTTCTCATCCGTTGTTCGTCCCTGGGCCCCACAACAAAACCACAACCTATCAGTGAGTGGAGGAAATAAAAATCTAAAATTCCTGTCATATCTCGGATACAATGAGCAACGAACAATCTCGCGGCATGATGGAGGAGGATACGATAGAATAAATTTGCAAACTACGATTGATGCTAATCTTTTAGATGGACTTACTTTATCTTCAAGCGTAAACTATATCAAGGAGATGCGAAATTTCACTGCGATGAACCTGTTCCATTCCAATTACTATTACGCAATTTATGATAGTGATCCGCGCTATCCTCTGCACTTTCCCGACAGGTCAAGGCTATCCTATGCTGGTAGTTCTTACGGGAATGCCCTTTTTGTATCCAGCAGATCGCTTGCAGGATATAGTTCAAATAATAACCATAGTTTTAGGGTAAATGGTTCATTGACATACGACTTTAAAAAAATTGAGGGACTAAAACTGAAAGCTTTCGTGAACTATAATGGATATCAAGGGTTCAGCAAACTATTCAGAAAACAGCCCGATTTCTATTCATATAATTCAGCAACGGGTGATTACATCTTCGAAAGGAAGGCACAGGATCCAACGGTACTCTCTCAAGGAGGGTCATATAGTGAAGACTTCACACAACAATATTCAATATCATACGATAAAACTTTCAACACCGATCATACTTTCTCTGCATTACTACTTCACGAAAGGATCAATTACAAAAATGAGGGATTCGATACACAACGTGGAAATTTCAAAACCAGTACAATCGATCAACTTTTCGCTGGTGACCCCACCACTGCATCCAATGATGGAAAGGCGTCAGAAATGGGTAGATCCAGTTTTGTCGGTCGTTTAAACTACGGCTATAAAAACAAATACCTGATTGAGACCATTTTCAGAGCAGATGCTTCAGCTAAGTTCCCTAAAGATGGGCGTTGGGGGTTTTTCCCAAGTGTATCGGTTGGCTGGGTCGTTTCCGAAGAGGATTTCATGGATAATTACTCAGCATGTGATAATATTAAGGTCAGGGGAAGTATCGGGCAATCGGGTGATGATGGGATCGGTAATTATCAATATTACGCCGGTTATGCATTCGATATGTCTTATATCTTAGGCAATGAAATTATCCAAGGGATCTATTCTACCGGGTTGGCCAACTCTATTTTGTCATGGGAGAAAATTTCGATCTACAACCTCGGCATTGATTATTCATTTTTTAATCGAAAGTTATTTGGGATTGTCGAGGGTTTTTACCGCTTAAGGGATGGAATTCCCGGGTATCGTACCAAATCGCTCCCATCCACTTTTGGAGCAGCCTTACCGCTTGAGAATTTAAACAGTATCGACACAAGAGGATTTGAATTTGAAATTGGCACCTCTGGTAAAATCAACGATTTTGTATACAACATTTCCGGAAATATTGCTTGGGCAAGGAGTAAATGGGTGAAATATGACGAACCTGAATATGAAGATGCTGATCAAAAACGCATTTACGGTGTTACGGGAAAATGGACTGATGAGCGTTATGGATATATTTCCGACGGCGTTTTCACTTCTCAAGAAGAAATCAACAACCTGGACTATACTTACGTAGAACTGGGAGGGAACGAATCGATAAAACCAGGTGATGTTAAATATATAGACGTGAATGGAGATAATATTCTTGACTGGAGAGATCAGGTAGAAATAGGTAAAGGCACCTTACCTAACTGGATGTATGGTATCAACACAAACTTTTCTTATAAAAATATTGACTTAAGTATACTGTTTCAGGGAGCATTTGGCTATACCACTTATATTGATCTCGAATCGGCTCCTACTGTCCTAAAGTTTGAGAACCGCTGGACAGAAGAGGTCAATAGTAAGAATTCTCTTGTACCCAGACCGGGAAGTAAGAATCCTGCAAACTGGTGGTATTCAGATTACAGAAACCATAATACATCCTATATCAGGCTAAAGAACATGGCCATAGGCTATTCTTTGAGTTCAAATTTACTGTCAAAATACAAGATTGATAAAATGAGGGTATACATAGCCGGTACTAATCTGGTTACCTTTAGCAGCCTCAAAAAATTTGGTATAGATCCTGAAGCACCGGAAGGCACCCCGGCATATTATTACCCGCAACAACGTACTATCAGCTTTGGACTTTCAATCACTTATTAATAAAAAAAATCTAGCGATGAAACAGTTAATATTTATAGTCACAACCGTTTTTCTGGCGTTATTATCCGGATGTTCCGACGATCTTTTGGACAAAAAGCCATTGGACAGGTATACCGATGCGGTAGTATGGGAGGATCCGGCACTTATCGATGCTTTTTTGCTTTCGCAATATGCATATACTCCTGTAATGATTAATGATGCTACCACCATATTCTCCAGTTGGGAAGGATCTCCGATGAACAGAGATCCACGTGCAGAAAGTAATCTTCGTTACTGGTTTGGGAATAGTGCACAAACCTTTGGACCGGGTTTATCGATTGAGATCAGTGATGAAGCTAAATATACTTCCGGAGCCTGGGCAAATGTTGTTTCAGAAAAAGCGCACGGAATTCCATCGGACGGTGGGATGATGGAGTGGTGGGAAAACGCTTATTATGTAATGAGAAATCTTAATGATTTCATTCAGAGAGTACCTTCATCCCCTCTATCTGAAGATATCAAGGAAATCCGTATCGCAGAAGCCCGATTTTTAAGAGCTTTCAGTTATTTTGCCATGGTCAAGAGATATGGAGGTGTTCCTCTATTAACCGAAGTTCCTCAGTTAGATTCCCCGGATGAACTACTATACCCTTCGAGGAATACAGAGCAAGAGGTCTGGGATTTTATTCTCAAAGAGACAGAGGAGATATCAAAGATTTTACCTGAAGTCCAGGATGAATACGGCAGGGCTACCAGTTGGGCTGCACTTTCTCTATATACGCGCGCTGCACTATATGCAGGAAGTGTTGCCAAATATGGAGAACTGGCTGAGAACAAATTAACAGGTATCCCACAAGAGTTGGCCGAAAACTATTTTACTAAAGCATTTAATGCATCAGCTAAAATAATTGAAGAAGGTCCTTTTGATTTGTATAAAGCGGATATAGTCGAAAATAACACCAATTCAAGAATAGAAAATTTTAAGAATATATTTCTGGTAAAACGGAATATTGAAACAATTTTTGCAAAACAGCATGGAGGACAAAGTTTTGATCCGGGTGGCGGAACCACAACCTGGTCGTGGGATATCTGCCATGCCCCGCGTCCATCGGTCTGGGGGCAAGGTAACTATCAAGCTCCCTACCTGGAATTGATAGAAGCCTTTGAATACATTGACGGGAGACCAGGAAAAATCGATCGGGAATATGTTGAGTCAAAACTATGGACTATGGATGAGCTGTGGGCAGGCAGAGATCCCCGTTTTTATGCTTCAATCTGGACAAACGGCACACCATGGCGCGATGCTGTAGCAAGTAATTTCGGCAAAGATACGATCAACTTCCATCGAGGCTTAATCACGCTTGACGGAAGGACACTGACATCATTCAGTCAGTCGTACAATGGAATGCCCGTAGTGGGCGATCAAGCATTTTTTCATGCATCCACAGGTATCGTAAATACCGGTTTCGGCATAATGAAATATCTTGATCCCACTGCTAATAATATGATTTGGTTGATGGAGTCAAGAACAGATTATTCTATTTTCAGATTTGCGGAGATATTGCTCAATTATGCGGAGGCTGCTTATGAAATTAACAGGCGAGAGGAGGCACTTATCGCAATTAACCGTATTAGAGAACGCGCAGGAATACCACTTCTTAACTCTGTGAATATGGAACAGATTCGCAATGAGAGAAGGGTTGAACTGGCATTTGAAGGACATCGCTACTGGGACTTAAGGCGATGGAGAGAAGCTGAGGAAAAACTTACCCGTTCTTTCAGTGGAATACAATACGTATTGGACTTTGCCACAAGAAAATACAAAGTGATTATTCACGACGAAATTGATGGTGATCAACGCCCTACTTTCCCCAAAAGAAGCTATTACTTCCCGATAACTAAATCGAGAATAGGGCAAAATCCTAATTTAATTGAAAATCCCGGATATAATTAACCCATACAGGAATAAAGAGTTATTTCAAACACTCCAAAATAAATTTGTATGAATTTCTCAAAGATTATTATACTGGTTTCATCCTTTTATATTTTTTTCCCTTCGATAAAATCGCAGCCGTTACATTTGATCCCGTATCCGAACGAATTGGAATTATTGAGCGGACATTGTGATCTATCTGGAGGGATAAATTGCTCTTCCAACAGCCCTGCAAGTGAGCAACTTTATAAATATCTCAGTGGTGATTTTGATATTGTCCAAAATAAAAAAGGGATACCGGTCAATTTTGTTACCTCTGAAGAAATAAAGAACGAGGAAGGGTATCAATTGATTGTAAATAGAGACAGGATTATAATCAAGGCTTCAGCATATAAAGGAAGTTTCTATGCTATCCAAACATTGCGACAACTTGTAAAAGACAAGAAAATCCCCTGTTTACATATCACGGATGAGCCCCAATTCCTCTGGCGGGGATATATGCTTGATGAAGCAAGGCATTTTCATGGCAAAGAAACAGTAAAGCGTATTCTCGATGATATGGCTTTATTGAAGATGAACACATTTCATTGGCACCTAACGGATGATGCCGGATGGCGTATTGAGATCAGGAAATATCCCTTATTGACAGAGATAGGTTCCCGTAGGGATAGTACCCAGATTGAGGATAAGGATCTTATCGCACCTCCTGAAACGGGAGATCCGGCTTACGACGCCTTCCTTCGCAGATATAAAAGTGAGAAATTCGATAATAAACCACATAGTGGGCATTATTCACAGGAGGAAATTAGAGAGATTGTCAAATATGCAGAAGAACGCTGCATAAAGATAGTTCCCGAGATTAGCATGCCAGGTCATGCTTCCGCCGCAATTGCTTCCTACCCTTGGTTGGGTACAACAAAAAAGCCAATCGGGGTACCTTGTAAATTTGGTGTTATGACCCAGGTCTATGATCCATCTTCCCCTGAAGTAATACAATTCTTTAAAGATGTCTTACGTGAAGTAAACAACCTGTTTCCTTCCGGGTACATCCATATCGGCGGAGACGAGGTTAAGTTTGACCAATGGCAGGCATCACAGTCAATACAGCAATACATGAAAGAAAATGACCTCAAAAACTACCGCGATATCCAGATTAAATTAACTAATGATATTTGCACATTTATCGAAGAAGAACTAGGGAAACAGATGGTAGGCTGGAATGAAATACTGGGAATAAATCCTCATCAATGGCAGAAAGAGGTAGACAATTCCCATGTGGAATTATCCAAAAATGCAATCGTTCAGTTTTGGGCAGGAAATAAGGATATTCTTTCGTATGCGATCAATAATGGATATAAAATAATCCACACTTTCAGTCAAGATACCTATATCGATTATTCTTATGAACAACTTCCGCTGGAACGTGCTTATAATTTCTCTCCCGTTCCCGACGGATATGCTAAGGAATCAATACTGGGATTGGGATGTCAGATGTGGACCGAGTGGATCCGCAACAGAAAGGATCTTGAATACCACACATATCCCAGAATAGCCGCCTATGCTGAAACCGGCTGGACAGCAAAAGAAAAGAAATCATATGATCGGTTTAAGAGTTCTCTGAATCCATTACTTACACACTGGCGAGATAAAGGTTATAACCTTCCAAAAATTGATTTTTAAATAAATATAAATATGAAAAAGTTTTTCTTTAGATTTTCCATTCTTTTATTTAGTTCTTCTCTATTATTTATCGGTTGTGAGAAAGAGGAAAACAAAATCGATATTGAAGAGCCTCCCAAAGAGGCTGATTACAACTACGATGTATTGAGTCTTGGCGAGGTAGCTGTCGGGTTATGGGTAACCCCGCCTGCCAACTATCAAACAAGCGAAGAGTATGCAAGAATCAGGGAATGCGGTATAAACTTTGTCAATGGGTTTCACTATTTTGAAAACAGCAACAGTAGAATCTTGAAAGTTCTGGATTATTGTGAAGAAAACAATTTAAAGTTCTTTGTCAACAAGGCAACAGTAGCTGAAGATATTGTCAAATATTCGAAAAATGCCGACAAATCATTACTGACCAAATTTATAAATGAAATAAAACCATATGCGGAACATCCTGCTTTTGCCGGTGAGTTACTTATGGATGAACCGGGCAAGCCCCTTTTCGGAGCGATCTCTGCTTTCACCAAAGCGTTTGAAGAGGCTTATCCCGACAAAATGTGGCATGTGAATTTATTTCCTTCTTATGCTACCGGAGGAATACAGGCTCCAAATTATAATGATTATATTAGTAATTGGTTATTGACAGTTCCGTCCAAACATATCTCATATGACAGTTATCCTTTGCTTGCTACAGGCGGAATCACCAACGACTATTTTTACAACCTTGATATTATCCGCTCAAAATCGAGATTCAGGAAAATCCCTTTCTGGACTTTCATACAAACACTATCAATTGCCGGTACACCCGGGGTTCCTGATAAAAGAGAGCCGAGTGAAACGGATATTCGCTGGCAGGTATGGACAAACCTGACATTCGGAGCCAAAGGAATCCAATACTTCTGCTATTGGTCGCCCGGCAATGGTAGCGAACAGTTTGGCGAAGCTCTTATTGGCCTTAACGGAGAAAAAACCGTCAGGTACGATTATGTCAAAAAAATCAATAACGATATAAACAGGATTGGTAAGATTCTTCTCAATTGCCATGCAGAAGGGGTTATTTTGACTTCAGTCAAAGAGTATCCAATGTTCGAACAACTGTACAATTTTGGGATCATAGACTCGGTTACGGGTGATGAGAGTATTGTAGGTTGTTTTGAAAATGAAAAAGGTGAAAAAAAAGTCCTCATTACCACTCTGACACCTGACAAACCATCAAATGTGATTCTCCATCTTTCGGAAAATTCCAGAAAGATAAAAGTTTGGATAAACGGCTCTTCTCAGGAGAAGGTTGTAAATGACAAGAGTATCTCATTTCAAATTAAAGAGGGAGAAGCAGTTTTTGTTGAATTCTTAGATTAAAAAATAAAAAATATTTTAATCGTATGAAACAATTAGATACTATACAGTCATTACTTATCATATTTCTATTAGCTTTTTCCATCCTTAGCTCGACGGCTCAAACAAAGGCACTCCCCATCAATAAGTACGACATTATGAATATGAACAACTTACCCGTTGGAATGTGGGTTACACCACCTGACCAATATAGGAATGATATGCAATATCAGAGGATAGCCAAAGCCGGAATAAACTTTGTCAATGGGTTTGGTTTCTATGAAAACACATCGGATGAAATAATAACTGCGCTTGATTTATGTGCCAAATATGGCTTGAAATATTTTGTAAACAGGAATGACGCACATAAAGCCATCCTAACATACGCTGACAATCCGGACAAAACAATCATAGAGAATTTCATGGCAGGTGTAAGAGATTATTTTAAACATCCGGCCTATGCAGGAGAACTTCTTCTTGATGAACCCGGAAAACCCTTGTTTTCATCTGTAGGGGCTTTTACAAAACGGTATGAGAAACTTTATCCCGATAAAATGTGGCATGTAAATCTATTCCCGACTTATGCTACAGGAGGAATCAAAACCTCAAGTTACGAAGATTACATCTCTTCCTGGTTGAATGTCATTGATCCTAATTATTTGTCTTTTGACAGTTACCCTCTTCTTAAAACGGGAGGAATAATCCAGGATTATTTTTACAATCTGGATTTTATCCGGGCTAAGACTTTGGAAAGAGGAATTCCCTTCTGGACATTTATACAAACCCTTTCCATCGCTCAAACTCCCGGGGTTCCCGATAAAAGAGACCCTTCTGAAAAGGAAATCAGATGGCAGGTGTGGATAAATCTTGTATTTGGAGCAAAAGGGATACAATACTTCTGTTACTGGTCGCCCGGAAGCGGTACCGAAGTTTTTAGCGATGCCTTAATCACCCGGGAAGGGAAAAAAACAGATAAATATGACTATGTGAAACGAATCAATTCCGATCTCAGAAAGACAGGAAAAATTTTACTCGAATGTGATGCTGCAGGAGTCATCCAAACAACAGTAAATCCATATCCACTCTATGAAGGGAATCGTAAGAGTTTCGGACCGGTAAAAAAGGTTGTCGGTGATGATAATATCGTAGGGTGTTTTACCGATAAAAATGGACATTATCGTATCCTTATATCACCGCTCACTCCGGATAAAGATGCGACTGTAAAACTTGTATTGGAACGTGATATTGATTATGTAACTGTAATAAAAGGAAAAAAAGAGAAAAGGATCAAGATAAAAAATCAAGAATTAGTCCAAACTCTTTCAGCCGGGGATGCTGTATTGGTGAAATTTTAATTTGTAAATCCGATGGTGAAAAGGCTAAAGATAGTAATTGCAACCGGAATAGTTGTTTGCACATCATTGTGGATAATTAAACATTCCGATATCATTCTTTTTACCGGGACAGAAGTCAAAGGTAGCACAAATTATGCACGAGATCGTGATCAGGAAATTTTACCGAATAATGTTGGTATGAAAAAAAACAATATCAATTCTTTTTGGGATAGTTTTGATTTTTCAAACAATAATTATCTGAATAACCTGGCTTTATTAAAGCAACCGACCCTCACCTTCTTACAGCTGTTAGAGCAATTTCCAGAAGAAAGTGAAGTTGCTCTCGGTTTATTGATGGATAAAGTTCTTGAAGCAGATAGCATAATTATTCAATATATGGTTGATGAATTATTTGAAAAATATTTATATCGACCAGATTCTCCGATTCGAAATGATGGCAATTACCTGAGTATACTCGAACAACTTATAAAAAGTAGAAGAATAAGTGATTTGAATAAAACCAGATTTATTTATCAACAACAACTTATCAGACAGAATCAGGTTGGATCAATCGCAAATAACTTCGATTTCAACACTATAGATAATCAACGGGGAGAATTGATGAATATAAATGCTGAATACTTGATTCTTTTCTTTAATAACCCCGAATGCAGTAGCTGTAAGGATATAACATCAATTTTGAATGGATCTAATTTGATCAATGAGGCAATTGACACAGAGAAGTTGAAGATTCTATCGATCTATCCTGAAAATAACAAAGATCTATGGAAAAAAACGGTTTACCCTTATAAATGGCTCAATGGTATAGATCTTAGCCAGAGAATTTATAAGGAGAATTTATATGATTTACGTGCAATTCCAAGCCTCTATTTGCTGAATGTGGAAAAACGCGTATTGATTAAGGACGGGACGGTAGAAGAGGTATTACACTATTTACAAAATAGCATTAAATACTAATAATGAAAATATTAAGATGGGAAAACAAATAGAAAAGGTGTATTGGGATCAATGAATTAAAGTAAGGAGAATAAGACAAAAAGGTAAAAAGGTATAAAGTATGTAACAAGTTCAATAAGCAAAACAGATTAACTAACTTTTTTAATTTGATTATTATGATTATTATGAAAAGAGGTATTGGATTATTCCTGCTTGCAGCAAGTATCATTTTTGCTGTAACGAATTGTAGTAAAGAAGGTGATGAAAAGAAAGAAGCCATTGACCTGAAAGTGACAACCAACGCTGTAGCCGATTTAACAGCTTTCACCGCAACAGGAGGCGGAGAAATTACAGGTACTGAACCGATCATCAAGAGAGGAATTTGCTGGAGCACGAATGCAGAACCAACGACAGATGACAAAGTAGTAATAGATGTTGATCCCGTTGTAGGAGATTTTATTTTAAAAATGTCTGACTTGGAGCCCGGCACAAGTTATAATGTACGGGCGTTTGCTGTCACGCATGCCGGTGAAACGGTATATGGCAATACAGTGAATTTTTCAACAAAAACGGTAACACCACAGGTAGAATCAAACAGCTATATCATCGGTTATAATGATGTTGTGGTCATACCTGTCTCCAGGGCCAACAAATCAGCGTTAGGAGAACTGATCGCTTCCGGCGATGAAATAACTGCTGAATTAATATGGATGGATAATGAAGATGTTATTGAAGAAGTATTCACTTATGGAAAAGGGGGCACAGGCAATATAGTTGTCACCACCGGAAGTATCAATGGAAATGCAGTAGTTGCAGTGAGGGTAAATAATAACATCGTTTGGTCCTGGCACATATGGGTTGATGCAGAACCTTCAAAAATCGGCACAATCAGAATGCCTTCCGGGGCAGTTTTAATGGATAGGAATCTTGGCGCCACCTCAAAAGCCGTAAGTGAGATAGGTGCGGTAGGTATTCAATTCCAATTTGGGCGTAAAGATCCGTTCACCGCATCGGCGTCCTTCGGCACCCCGTCAGAAGTCCTGCTTTATGATTTATCCGGGAGAAATCCGGAAATCAAAACAGTTGATGGCCCTAAGGATCTGGCATTCGCTGTAGCAAATCCCCATACATACATAAAATCATTGTGGGTCGACTGGTGTGATGAGAACATTACAACTTGGTGGCAAAGTGAAGATGGAAGCAAAACCGTGTACGATCCTTGTCCTGCCGGCTGGAGAGTTCCCGCTCTCGAGGATTATAGCGGACTTGCAGACGAACATTTTAATAAGAATGTGGAGGGTGGTCATAACTTTATCTTTGACGGCCAGTCGAACTTCTTCGCGTTTACCGGCTACCGTGAAGTAGAAGGAAATATGGACGCCACAGCGAACTATGGTACATTTTGGGTTAATTCTGTAATTTCCGGGGATGCCGGCATTGGTTCGGCTCTGTCGCCCTCTTTCGGTGTAGGTGGAACTGCTCCGATAAATGGAGCTCCCAAAGCAAGGGCATTGTCAATCCGCTGTATTAAAGAATAGCACTATTTGGTCTAAAGTATTTTTACAGCTTTATTGTAAAGAAAGAGCAAAATCTCATCATTAGTGTCCGGTTATAAATAAAACAAATTCAATTGTTTAATCAACGTTACAAATAAATTAACATTCGATTAACCGGATACTAATGTATTTTGTTATACATGAAACCTTCATACATGCGTTAAGAAGATTGAAGACACCACCATCTATCCGCAAATCTCACTGATAAACCGGGCTTCTGCCTGGTGAACCCACTCCCTGAAATTGCTATCTGGGGTATAATCGGGGACAAACTCGATCAACTTGTTCAATTTGAATTTCTTGGCCGAGATACCTACACCCGAGAGGCCTGCATCGTAAGCATTGAATTCCTGCTCCACATGTACCGGGACCATAAGTGTAGGTTTGCTGTAATAAAGTGCCTCACAAAGAGATTCAAATCCCGATGTTGTGGCATATGCCTTGCATCCGGCCATGCTCCGCAAGAACTCTTCATCATTCAACTTATGCAGTGTGAAGTTATCACCAACATGGGTCACCTCATCGGCTCCTTTCTTATCCCAGAAAAAACGTAATGGAACTTCGGGATGTTTTTCATGCCACTCCGACACCTCGTCAAAATAGCCGGCATTCAACATATAACCGTGGATATAATCACCATCGGATGGCGCTATTTCAAAAACCTCCGATCGCAATAGAGGCGGGACAGTCACAATCTTCTTCTTTTTCGATCCCGGCATATCCCTGAAAGAAAGCGCCAGTATTTTTGATGCCCGTGTGGAAGTGATCCTGGAGAGCATCCGTAAAAAGTAGTATTTCATGTCCTGTTCCGCAGTCGTTTTATAGTGAGGATTGAGCAATACATACTGATGCGCAAGAGTAATCATCTCTATCCCCATCTTCTTATCAAAACGGTAGATACCATAAGCCATACCGGTAATCATCTCGTAGAAATTGATCACCTTGTCGGGCTTCAACTCTTCTATCTTATGTTTGATAAATTGCAGGCTATCCTTGAAAACAAAAGGCCGGAGAAAATTATTCGCCATGCTGATCAGGATATTGGGACGTTTCTGCTTGTAGAAGGAGGTAAAACTGGGGCTATCAAATTCAAATATGGGAGCTCCGATCTTATCAATGAAAAAAGCCGGCGTCTGCCTGGAATCACTTTTACCAATAAGCACGGCAACCACCTCATGGCCATGCTTACGAAGTACGGCAGCCAGGGAAAGTGCCTGTGTAAAATGGCCTCTCCCCTCACCCTGCACAGTAAACAGAAATCTCACTCGTCAAGATTTTTAAATAAAAACTTCAGCGCAAAAATACAAAATTGCCTCACAATCCACAACAAAGAAGGTTAATTATAATTTCGTCTTCCCCCTTTTATTACCTGCCTATATTTTAAATGCAAGTACAGAAAATGCATGCGCCTTATGAAATTTGAATTATTTGTTGAATTCAAGCGCCTTTCCTAACACGTTTTCAGTCAAACTGCCGTTTTGATAAACAATATTCCCGTTGACGAAAGTGGTGTGGATTGAACAACTGAAAGTATTTCCCTCAAAAGGAGACCAACCGCATTTGTAAAATAGATTTTCAGGAGTAACGGTATATGGCTTAAAAGGATCAACTAATACCAGATCGGCATAATAACCCTCTCTAATAAACCCTCTCTCACGTATTTGAAAAAGTTGCGCCGGCGCATGACACATCTTCTCAACTACCAGCTCTTTATTATACAAACCTTTTTTCATCAGCTCAAACATCACCTGCCGGGAATGTTGCACAAGCGGTCCTCCTGAAGCAGCCTGCAACACCCCTCCCTCTTTTTCGCTCAACAGGTGAGGCGCGTGATCGGTAGCCACCACATCAAGCTTACCTGTTTTCAATCCTTCCCGTAAAGCCTCTCTGTCTTCCGCAGTTTTCACAGCAGGGTTCCACTTGATCCTTGATCCCATCTTT
>JARKQF010000289.1 GCA_029973975.1 Paludibacter sp. | reverse complement strand
ACAATATTACAGGTTTTGAGTATCTCCCTATTTGAAAGAGCGTCCATGTTTCAGCTACTTACATTTTATGATTACACAAGTGACATGGACGAAAACAGTAACCAGTTGAACTTATTCACGGATTATTCCGGACAGTAGTGAAAGAAAAAATAAAATTTGCTGAACCTTTGCTTCACCTACAAAGGGTGAGTGGCGACATATTCTCAGAATTGAGCATTACGTATCGTAAGAGAGCGACGCCGGAACGACCATACTAAGCAGCCAGGGCAAAGACTAAATTGTTCCGATGTCTTCTTTCCCTGTTTATTCTCCACCTTGTCGGGGTAATTAATTTAAGCGTTATAACAAATAGGGCTCTAGAAGTTGCCTATATTCCTGAGTTAGCTTCCGGCAACTCCATGTGCCTTTGTTTAAATAAGTTTTGTCCGAAATTTTGCTCTCAATTTGATCTAAGATTAAATCATGAGGATAAAGGTAAGTCTCGCCATCGCAGATAAAGCAGATGTAAATATCCTTTCCTCTATAACCACGGTTGAATGAGAGCCTACCTTTTAATTGAACCTTCAGAAATGTTTTACCATCAATGTGAACTGCTAAGAAATCTCCGCCTAGCCAATCATTATTAAGCCACATTGTCGTAAAACCATAATCAGCGAGCGTTGCTGAAACCTTTTGGAAATTAAAAATTTCCTGTGCTTTTGGCTTGAGGTCTTTATAATTTATTTTTTCGAGTTTCATAGTTTTAATTCTATTTTATCTTTCTAGCAATTAGTAAACAGGAAAAAGAATTCCACTTATTATAAATTCCATTCTGGGTTACATTCTTGCAACAATGCATTTCTATCTTCCCTCGGTAAAGAAGAATGCTTTACCCATAGGCTCACTGTTTCATTGGCGTTTAATGCTTCCACTATCTTTGCATGAATTCTTGCATTTGCTGTGGTTCCGTTTATCGAATGTTTGAAGTCTCTTATTCGTGGCCCAAAATGACTTGTGAAGCTGAACAATACAGGCCTATTATTCACAAGGATAGCAATTATCCCAGGGATTGTTTCGATTTCAGGAGGGTAATTAATATTGAGCCTGTTATGGTTATTTAAACTCCAATCATCAATTTTTATAAAGCCTTTGTCTTTAATGCAGTTATAAGACATTTTTTTGTCCTTTATGTGTACTGTTTTTATCACGGTTTATTACGTGGCTCCAATAATTTACCATGTGGGCTGTTAAGTTTGGCTCTCCTGTATTTCAGGTATTCCGTAATAAAACTCCCGTCGTGAAGTCGCCATGTAATACATGAACCATGAGCGTCTTCAAGAGGATGTCTTAGAGACATAGTTTCTAACGACTTGTAATTTTCCCTATCATTCAAATCATTAATAGTTATCGTAAAAGATTTGGACATAGCTTTTGCCTGTTCGAAATCAATTTCCACATCGACGGCACAAGTATGGTAGCCAATGATGCGTTCCCATACTGCATCTTGGTCATCAACAAAAAAATCATGCTTTGAGTATATAACTTTGCCAGTCTCTTTACCAGGATACTTACTAACTTCACTCTGGAGCAGTCTAACGGTACTCGATTTCACAGGTATAGTTTCTTTCTCCGATTTTCGTATGCATAGACATTGAGGCGATATCCTTTTTAGAAATGATAACATATTTGAACCTTCAAATGATTTGAATTGTGATTGCGGATGAATCGTCTACGTCCCAATATTAACGCTCGTAATATTGCAAATTACTGAATATTTTTCAACCAAACAGTACAGGGGAAGACACAAATATTTCCGATCTTCAAAAAATCGACTTCTAAAATTGGCATGTTTCGACTGCAATTCAATAAAATGAGTCCCCACTCCTTTAGACCTTCGCCCCAAATCAACATAACGCCCGGTATGCGATACAATAAGGCCACAATGAAACCGTGCTGAAAAACCACTTCTTTAGTCTTCAAACAGAGCTTCAAAATTTGTGGGATTAATGATTTGGATATCATTGAAGTACGGAATTAAAGTCCTGATTAATATTGATCTTTTCTGCGGAATGTTGTACATCATCCGCCATGAAAAGAACAGTTTCCCCTAATCTTGATATCTATAAAGGCATGGCGCTGATTGCCGATCCGATCCATCAGTACGCCTTTTTTACAGTGCCGCAGGACAGCGCTCTTAAAGAAACAACGGAAAAAGACCTGATTGATTCCCCCTGGATGCAGAGGCTGCGGCGCATCTATCAGCTGCAGAGCGCCCGCTGGGTTTATCCGGCGGCGGAGCACACGCGTTTTCAGCATTCCCTGGGAACAATGCACATAGCCGGTGAATTCGCCAGGCACCTCTACCCAAGTTTATGCGAAGTTTGCAGCGAAGTACCGTCTCTCAATTACATCGAGGAATTGATGCGGATTGCCGGATTGCTGCACGATGTGGGGCACGGGCCATACGGGCACTTTTTTGATGAACATTATCTGAGCAAATGGGGGCTGACCCACGAAGTAATCGGCCAGCAGATTATCGTGAAAAAGCTCGGAAATATTATTTCGCACATTCGGCGCAGCCCTTCCGGCGCTTTTGCCGACGGAGAAATTCTGGATCCCCGGCAGGTAGCCTGTTTGATAAAGATGCCGGAAATCCGGGACAAAAAAAAGCCGCGCTGGCTGCAGTTGCTCTGTCAACTGTTTTCCGGCATCTACACGGTGGACAATCTGGACTATGTTCAGCGCGACGCCTATATGACCGGATTTTCGCTGGACATGGTCGATATTCCCCGTCTGCTTTACTATACTTTTTTTACTAATGAAGGCGTCACCCTGCATCAGTCGGGTATGTCGGCGATGAGGCGGTTTCTGAACGCCCGTTTAAATCTGTACAGCAACGTCTATTTTCATCGCACGACCCGCGCCCTGGATTTGCATCTGCAGGAAATTTTTCACGATACGATGACTGTGCTTTTCCCCGGCAATCCGTTGAAAAATCTGGATGCCTATCAGCATTGCGATGAATGGTCTTTGTTCAATGAAGTGCAAAGCTGGCTTACGGAAAAAGATGAAACGAAAAG
The DNA here is from genome assembly GCA_029973975.1 of Paludibacter sp. Classification (GTDB taxonomy): domain Bacteria; phylum Bacteroidota; class Bacteroidia; order Bacteroidales; family Paludibacteraceae; genus Paludibacter. Next base: position 436 of record JARKQF010000289.1, on the reverse strand, counting down.
AAAGTTGGCCAGGGAATGGAAAAAGCTTTACGACCGCAAGGTAAAATGGAAAATGTCGTTTTCCACGGAAATATCCGTTGCGCAGATTCATCGCGGCACCGGCTTTGCGCAGGCGAAGGATTTTGAAAAAAAGATCCGGGAGTACCTGCCGGTGAAACTGAAAAATATATTGTTTCGGGTCGATCTGGCGACTCAGGACCCGCGGCCGCTGAACCCTATGGCCGAGTCAGGGAAGAGAATCAATATCTTCAATCCGGTAACGGGTTTTACGTCACCGGAGCAGTTGGAGGAGATCTTTCGTTTTATTCCGGCGCGGGTGATGCATTTCCGGGTGTTCGCCTTAAACCACGATTATGATGAAGCTCTTTCCCGCGCTGCGGAAAAGGCGCTGGGAGCACAGGAAACGATAACTCCGACGAATGTTTGATATGACCGA
>JARKQF010000279.1 GCA_029973975.1 Paludibacter sp. | reverse complement strand
CGTCTATATTGCTATAAAAACATTCGATAGCTTTTTATGCCTCTTTTTTGATGAAACAATCTAACTTTGCATTCGTAAGAAACAGTTAAATTTTTAATCAAAATAAAATAATATGTCAGTATTAGTAGGTAAAAAAGCTCCGGTATTTAACACCAAGGCAGTTGTTAACGGAGGAGAAATTGTAGAGAATTTTTCGCTTAAGCAATATGAAGGTGAAAAATATGTAGTATTTTTCTTTTATCCGGCAGACTTTACATTTGTTTGTCCGACTGAATTAATCGCTTTTCAGGATAAGATAGCAGAGTTTGAATCACGTAATGTTGTTGTAGTCGGAGCATCGACCGATTCGGAATTTTCACATTGGAAATGGCTTCAGACACCAACTAATGAAGGCGGAATTCAGGGAGTTAAATATCCGATTGTTGTAGACCAGACCCTTGCCATTTCAAAAGCGTATGATGTATTGGCAGGTGAGGATACGTATGATGAAGAAGGTAATGACGTTTTTGTTGGTGAAGCTAAAGCTTACCGCGGTTTATTTCTGATTGATAAGAACGGCGTGGTTCGTCATCAGGTTGTGAATGATATGCCTCTTGGTCGTAGTGTGGATGAAGTGATCCGTTTGATTGACGCACTTCAGTTTACAGAAGAATATGGTGAAGTTTGTCCTGCTAACTGGAAGAAAGGTGATAAAGCGTTGAAACCAACTCAGGATGGTATTTCAAGTTACCTGTCAGGGCATTAATTAGAGCTTAGAACTCATTTTAAAAGGTTGCAATTGGTATATTGCAACCTTTTTTGTTTTCCTGCCATTTTCAGAAGAATGAAGAAATGAATTATTTATACATTTTGCATTGTTTTTTTATGGCTGGCATGTAAGATTTTCTCAGATTAATTGTATTTTTGCGCCCGTTACTGTTTGTTATAAAAAAACCGAATAACTATGTTGGTAAAAACATTTGGGGCCGCAGTGCAGGGTATATCTGCCACGGTTGTAACCATAGAGGTGAATATAAGTCAGGGAATTCGTTTCTTAATTGTGGGTTTACCCGATAATGCAGTAAAGGAAAGTCATGAAAGAATAGCCTCTGCCTTGTCGTTTTCAGGCAAAAGACTGCCCAGGATGCAGGTGGTTATCAATATGGCGCCGGCAGATATCAGAAAGGAAGGTTCTGCTTATGATTTACCTTTGGCCGTAGGAATTATGGCAGCATCAAACCAAATAAAGACAGATTTACTTGAAAAGTTTGTCATGATGGGGGAGTTGTCGCTGGATGGCGGGATGAAGCCAATCAGAGGAGCGTTACCTATTGCTGTGAAAGCGCGGGAAGCCGGTTTTAAAGGATTGTTGCTGCCTTATCAGAATGCCAGAGAAGCAGCAGTTGTAAGCGGAATAGACGTTTATGGGGTAAAAGATATTACAGAGGTAATTGCTTTTTTGAATGATGATTCAGTCATGCAGCCAATTAAATTGAATACGGAAGAGATGTTTAATGTGGCCCGTGACCAGGTTGAAATAGACTTTTCAGACGTGAAGGGGCAGGAAAATGTAAAACGTGCGCTGGAAGTTGCTGCGGCAGGTTCGCATAATATTATTTTAGTCGGACCACCCGGAGCCGGTAAGTCGATGATGGCAAAACGACTGCCTACGGTCATGCCGCCGATGACACTGGAAGAAGCGCTTGAAACAACCAAAATACACTCAGTTGCCGGAAATACAGAAAATAATTCTGCGCTGGTTTCGCAACGTCCGTTTCGTAGTCCGCATCATACAATTTCAGATGTCGCATTAGTGGGAGGAGGTGCTTTCCCGCAGCCGGGAGAAATTTCGCTGGCACATAACGGAGTCTTGTTTCTGGATGAACTTCCAGAGTTTAAGCGATCGGTGCTCGAAGTGATGCGACAACCGCTGGAGGATAGAAAAATCTCGATTTCCAGAGCGAAATTCTCGGTCGACTATCCGGCGAGTTTTATGCTGGTTGCATCGATGAACCCTTGTCCTTGTGGTTATTACAACCACCCGGAGAAAGCTTGTGTGTGTGGTTCTGGTGTAGTTCAGAAATACCTGAGCAGAATATCCGGACCATTGTTAGACAGAATAGATATACATATTGAAATAGTTCCGGTTCCCTTTGAGAAATTATCAGAACAGAGGGATGCGGAAAAAAGTGAAGAAATCAGAAACCGGGTTGTCAGGGCGAGGCAGATTCAGGAAGTCCGTTTCAGGGACATTGAGGGAGTCTATTGTAATGCGCAAATGTCCTCAAAATTGCAACGAAAATTTGCGATCCCTGATAAATCTGGTGCAGAATTGCTCAGAAATGCCATGAAAAGATTAAATTTGTCGGCTCGTGCGTATGACCGGATATTGAAAGTCTCCAGAACTATTGCAGATTTGGACGGTTCTGAACAGATTTGTTCACATCATATAGCAGAAGCAATTAATTACAGAAATCTCGATCGTGAAGGTTGGGCAGGATAATATATTTATACATGAAGTATTTTTTTATTGCAGGAGAAGCTTCGGGTGATTTACACGGATCTTCTTTGATAGATGAACTCAAAAAACTGGATGATGCATTTGAAATTCGCTATTTCGGTGGTGATATGATGCGTGCAGCAAGTGGTGTAAAACCGATTAAACATATTCGGGAAATGGCTTTTATGGGTTTTTGGAATGTTTTGAAAAATCTTTCAAGCGTCCTTAAAAACATGCGCATTTGTAAAGAAGCAATTCTTGATTTTCAGCCGGATGTGGTTGTGATGATTGATTATCCCGGTTTTAACCTGCGTATGGCAAAGTTTGTTCGTAAAAAAACAGGGATTCCCGTTTACTATTATATTTCGCCATCTGTGTGGGCATGGAAATCACATCGGGTTAAACAAATAAAGCGCGATGTAACACAGATGCTTACGATTATTCCGTTCGAAAAGGAATTTTATGCTTCTCACCAATATGAAGTTAAGTACGTTGGAAATCCTTCGGTTGATTCCGTGAATGAAAATCTTGATAAAACGGAAGAAACAAGCTATTTTAAAAAGAAATACTTCTTGTCGGATAAGCCCATCATTGCATTGCTCCCGGGTAGTCGTAAACAGGAAATTGCTGCCTGCCTTCCTAAAATGATTGCTGCAGCCAGGAAATTCCCCGATTATCAGATTGTTATTTCCGGAGTCAATTCAGTACATACGGCATTTTACCATGAGTTTATGGATGGAAATAGTTATCCGGTTATTAAGCATCACCCTTATCAGTTAATTTTTCATGCCGATCTGGCTGTTGTGAATTCGGGTACTGCAACTCTTGAGACTGCACTGATAGGAACTCCACAAGTAGTGGTGTATCATGTCATGTTAGGTCGATTGGCTTATTGGGCAAAAGAAATTGTAATTAAAACGAAATTTATATCATTGGTTAATATTCTGGCTGAGAAGGAAGTTGTGAAAGAATTGTTTGCTCATTTATTTACAACGGACAATCTGATTGATGAAATGTCGAGAATTCTCACCGATGATCGTTACCGGAATGAAATGATAGCTTCCTATAAAATTCTCAGAGACAAACTCGGAGAGCCTGGTACAGCCCGAAGAGCAGCGCGTTGCATTTATGAACATAAAAAAATATAATCGTTATATAATACAAAATGAATAAAACCATTCGTATCTCACATCTTAGCGGAATAGTTCTCCTGTCAGTTTTATTTAATATCCTTAATTTGTCGGCTCAGGATGAAAGGTCACAGATACCACCCTTATTACAACGCTCTTATTTTGAAGTAAATCTGGGTTATATTAATTATCCTTTCGGAGCAGCTCAGATGGAGCCGGGATATACGCTTGAAAGTGTAAATATACCTAATATGGCAGTACGCCTTGTGTTGTGGGGCTACGATTTTAATGATTATCTTGCCGCACAGATTACTTACATGCGACCTGTCGGTTGGGTGAAATATCGCTATACGGTTGATGGGAATAATGTTTTAGATACGAAGTCAGTCTGGACCAATGTGGGTGGTTTCACTCTGAAAGGTAAATTACCCATAGGTAATAAGTTCTCCGTTTATGGAGAAGGTGGCTTAGGGATAATCACCAGAGCTGGTTTTGAAGATGCATTGGGAAAGCCAGTGGTGAAAGATGCGAATTTTGCCACTTTCCTGTTTGGCGCCGGACTAAAATATCACATCAATAAAAAATGGGCTTTACAGCTTGTTAGTAATTATTCTCCCGCTTCAGCAAAAAGAAATCAACCGTCAACATCTTTTATAGGTACCGGTTTTTCTTATAATTTCACTCCTTATACTGAAAAACAAATACAGAAAACAGCAGATGGAGGTATGATTCATCCGAAACAGTGGCTTCAGGTTGGATATACCAGTAACTTGTTAGGTTATGGTGTGAATAATTTTGTATCGAACAAGTATTTCCCGATTTTCTGGGGCGGTATGGCACATGTAAAGCAGGGTCTATCGCTCAATTATCAGCGAAATGTGTTTCACAGTGCGAAATTTTTTGCACTCGACTGGGGGATTAACGCCTCTGTGTGGCAAACCACCGGTATGCATGGAAATACAAATGGCCAGGAAGAGCAGTTTTTCACATGCTCATTATTTCCGGTTTTCAGGCTGAATTTCCTGCAGACAAAGCTTTTTGATGCGTATTTTTACTACACTGTTGCTGCTCCGACGTTTATATCAAAGAAAATAATCGACGGTTATAATACCGGAGAGAATTTTACTTTTATGGACAATATGGGTGCCGGTATTTTCTTCGGAGAGGATAGAAAGTATAATGCAGAACTGAAAATCGGACATTATTCAAACGGAAATATATTTCCCCATAATGACGCTGTGAAAATTCCTCTGTCTCTCAATTTGGGCTACGTTTTTTAATGACGTGAAAATGAATTTTAGCGAATAGCGAATAGTTTAAAGGATGAAACCGCCACCAAGCACCTTGCCGTCCCGGTAAAAAACCGCCGTTTGCCCGGGAGCGATTGATTCGAGCGGTTCAGCCAGATCGACCCGGAGTAAATAATTGTTGATGATGCAGATCTTGCTCAGTGTATTTTGTTTACGGTATCGAATGCGGGTAATGGTGTCGAAACTCTCTGAAAATAAATACGGATCGGTTAATCTGTAATTTTCAACCAGAAAACTTGTTTTGTATAAACTTTTGAGTGGAGCCAATACGATTTTATTTTCTTCAGGCAAGATTTCTTTTACAAAAACAGCCCTGTTCAGGTGAATACCCAGTCCCCGTCGCTGTCCAATCGTATAAAGAGGAAATCCTGCATGTTTACCCAGTGTCTTTCCTGCTTCGTCCACAAAATCACCCGGGAAGATATGTTTTTCAGGATTGATTAACTGAGATTTCAGGAAGGGACGGTAATCTCCGGAACAAAAACAGGCCCCTAGACTATCTTTCTTTTCGGATATTTTCTGAAAGCCATATTCAGCTGCTATCTTTCTTACCTCAGTTTTATGTAAATCACCCAGAGGAAAGAGGATACCGGCTAATTGTTCCTGTTGAAGACCCCACAGAAAAAATGACTGATCTTTGTCCTTGTCGGGAGCTTCACCCACGAAATATTTTTCATTTTCATACAAAATACGTGCATAATGTCCCATCGCGACCTTGTCACACCCAAGTCTTTTTGCTTCATCAAAAATAAGTTTCCATTTCAGTTCATTGTTGCATTTGGCGCAAGGAAAAGGAGTCTTGCCGGCTAAATACTCCTGAACGAAATAATCGATAATTTTCTCTTTGAAAACAATACGCGCATCGTAAACATGATGTGGAATACCGGTTTTATGGCAAACAGATTCCGCATCTTTGATGTGTTCAGTAGTGTTGTTGTCTCCTTCAAAAAAACGAAATGTAATTCCCTGTACGTCATATCCCTGACGTAATAAAAGCATGGCGGCCACCGATGAATCAGTGCCGCCACTCATGCCTAACAATACTTTTTGTTTTTTATTCAATAGCTGTGTATCTGTCAAAACAAATTAAAAAGGCAAACCTGATCCCTCATCAGCCGGTGAAGCGTCAAATACCGGGGGAACCGGTGGGGGAGGAGCGCCAAATGAACTGGCAGCTGAATCAACCGTTTCTCCGCTAACGGCAGCTTTCTCAACTTTCCATGCACGGATCGAAGTAAACCAACGTCCGTTCCACTCACGGCTTTCTATATCAAAACTCACATTCACCTGATCGTCAATGGCAATGGGAAACTGATCGATTTTATTTCCGAATAAGTTAAAACATACTTTTTTGGGATATTGTTCCTGCGTTTCCAATACATAATCCTGAGAGCGCCAGGGACCATTTTTTCCTTCACCACTTTGTAAAGGTAATACTGCAATAATTTTTCCTGAAATTTCCATTATTTAAAATTTTTGATTGCAAACTTACATAAAAAAGTTTGAACTTTATGCGTCGTCCGATAAAAATAAAGTGCCCGTACCAAGTGCCTGTACGTGGTAATGGGTAGTTTAATTTTTCCCTACAGCTGTAAATCTCAGCTTCCAGCCCTTTCTGGTGACATTATCGTCAGTTACAAACCAAATTAAGGCTTTGTTGCTGAGTGAAATAATATGTGGCGGAGGCGTATTGCCGGATAATTTTGCAAGCAGGTAGTCGGGCTGTGTGGTAGTTCCGTCGAATATCCACACAAAATCCGTATTTGGCTGTGTATCCAATGCTTCAAATTCAATTAATATCCGTTTTCCTTCCGGTACGGTTATTTGCCACTTACAGGCGCTGTTATTTGCGTAGTTTTCATCTCCGCTGTTGTCGGTTATTGTGCCGTATTCATCCTCAATGTATTGTGTGTCGCTACAATAAAGTGTTGTTGAATCAATTGTTTCTACATGATAACTAAAATTCATTTTTTTAGAGAGGCGCGTACGCCGCTGAAGTTCCAGTCTGAAAGCGCTCCCTTTTACGAATAAGCCTTTGTGTAAACCTGCAATTTCGCCCGAATACTGCAACGAATCATTGCCGTAGATATTGATCCAGCCTCTGTATGCGGGCTGTGATGCATATAAATGCAGTCCTTTGAATGCGCCGGCAGGACGAATATCCCATGAAGTGGTTTTTTGATTCTTTTTGTAGAAGATTTTTCCTTTGGGTAGAAACGGGTTAGATAAAAAATATCTTACATCATTATTTTTCAAGAACTCACCGGCTTTTGTCATATTGGGTACTCCGGCACCCAATTTTCCTGCATAAGGCAGGTTTAAGTGGTCGATGGGTGTACATGTATTTTTTACCGCATCCATCAACTCAGATGCAGTTGCATCCGGATTACCAGCTTTTAGGGCAGCGAAGCATCCGGCTGCTATCGCGGCTGCCGGTGAAGTACCGTCGGAATAGATAAAAGCGTTGTCTGCTGAAGCATAAGCGCCGTAAATACCCACACCCGGCACTGAGAAATCGATTGGCATCCCAAAGTTGGATTTGTTGAACTTCCGGAATGTTGAATCTACGGCAGCTATAGCTACGACACCCGGCATCGAGGCGGGAGGTTCTATTTTTTCGGTAAAAAAGTTACCTGCCGAACCTATGACCAATATTCCTTTTTGAATGGCTTCGCGTATTGAAGCCCTATCGTCATCTGTCATACCACCGCCGCTCCATGCACAGCAAATGATATCAGGATTCAATGTTAAAGCATATTTTATCCCTTTATATCCGTCGGCCAGATAGGTGTTTTTTGCATTGTCAGGCACAGCTTTCACGGGGATAATGCGTAGATAGTTGTGTGCCGTATCGCCGAAAAACCGCTCAAACACGGAGGTGATAATGCCCGAAACATAGGTTCCGTGGTAAAAGATATGTTCCCTGCCGGATAACACGGACGCATCATTGTCATTGTTGGAAACGTCCCAGCCACGCACATCGTCTATGTATCCATTACCGTCGTCATCCTGATAATTTCCGGCGATTTCTTTCGTATTTGTAAACAAGTAATCTCTGAGTGACTTGTGGGTGAACCGGAAACCGTCGTCCACTACAGCAATGGTTACTGCTTTTCGAGGTAGTTCTTTTTGCCGGGTAATATGCAACATCTCTGCCGGCCAAAAATGAGTTTTACTTTTTCCCGCACCAACAATCTGCCGTGTGGAATCAGCATCGGCGGCAATGCATAAAGCAGGAAAAAGTAAAACAGAAAAAATAATTAAAAATGCTTTTGTTTTATTATTCATGTGAATCAGGAGTTGAAAATTAGATCCTCTTTGTAAAAATAATTCTCACAGCAATTCTTAGATCCCTCACTTCCGTTCGGGATGACAAGGATTCCGTAAGGTCCAATACCGTCGCACTATCTTTCACTGTATGATTAGATTCTTCATGACGACGGTTCGGGAAACTTTGTGCCCGTCGTGGCAAAAACAGGATGGTTTTTGCAGACTTTGGACGACGGGTAATACTAATGATGCGTAATTTGTCATCCCGAACGGAAGCGAGGGATCTGATTTTCAACTCCTGATTCGCATTATTCATAAATAATATTGGGCGTGTGCGAGTGGGCGGGCATTTGAGAGATTGTCAGGGTAACGGATTCAATGCCGCCTTGTTCTCCCATTGCTCTATTGGATAATCCCGGTCCTTGTCCTTTGTGGATGGGCGCACGTCCACGTAAATCGGGTAGTGCGAAAGTGGTTTGCCCATTACCGCCATACGTTGTACCTATCAAGCTAAATAGAGCCGTGTTTTGCTGTATCGACATAAGCTGTCCGTCACAAGCTGCATAGTCCCTGGGTGCAAAGTTAAACGCAAACAGTTCTATTTCTCCAACAAAAGGCTCCATACTGTCTCTTGAAGGATAAATACCAGACAGGGCAATACAATAATTGAGTGCGAGATAGGGTTGCATGATGCTGACAGGCTGTGAATAGCCGGCGTTACCCATTGTCAGACCTAATCTCCGGGATACCCAGTTGGTCCCGTCGTAGGAAAGGAGATCACCGGTTCTTTTGTATTCGGGCGATTTCAGGTAGCTTTGAGTAGTATGGTTGCCCCATCCGTAGGCTTCATTCCAGTGTGTTTTGTCATCATCAGATATTCCGGCAGCAGGTGAAGTCGCGTAAACGGGATCGGTTTCTGTAAGCGGTTTAGTGTTTTCGGCGTAAAAGGCATAAGGTACGCTCAACAGTTGGCTTACCCCGGTGATCGAATAGTCTGTGCCGCCGGTAGGGTCGGTTTCGGTCTTCACAAAGAAAGGTCCGGCTGCCCAATCGATGCCCGACATGCTGCCGTTTACGACTGTTCCGCCTCCTATTTCAAGGCTGATTAATCCGTTTGCGTCGGTGGTTGGTGTATGTGTTTCAGTATACATGGGATTGGCAGTGGCGCTGCCCTGCAGAATGCTGATTTTTACGCTTACGGCTGAATTGGCAACAACGTGGTCGGAACTGTTGCGAATCCCGGCTTGATAGCTCATTTTTTGAGGCGCTTGTGCCCAACTGGCTGCGGCTATAAGCATCGTTGAGAAGAGAAGAATAGTTTTTCTCATAATAATTTATTTTTTAATGATTTTGAATGATTGGATTATTATTTCTTTGCCCTGTTGGTGTTGGAATATCTTAAGAAGATACTGTCCGGTGCCGAATGCCTGCATCGAGATCGCATTTTCGCCGGAAGTTGCGTTTTGTTGTAACAAAAGTTTGCCGTTCAGGTTGTAAAGTCTGTAATGATACACGGCGTTTTCGCTCATGGGAACTGTCAATGTAAGAAAATCATCCGTTGGATTTGGGTATGCTTTAAATGTCAAATCAATCCCCGGTTTGTCAACTCCCGTAGGGATGGAAATGATATATGCATATTGTACACCTTGTATCGCCGAGCCGTTGGGGCCGGAGGCTGATGTATAGACTACCTGCCCCACGGAATAACTTATGCTTCCGTTGTCACCTTGAGCTTTGCCGCCTGCACTGTGAACAGATTCCTGCGCAAATAAGCTTGAAATGGTTATTGCAAACAGGAAAACAATGCCGGATTTTAGTTTTGTCGGATGTTTCATTTGTTTAAATTTTGTTTTTTTAGTTATCGTATGGAGTCCTCAGTGAACCAATGGTTAGTGAAGCAAAATCATTCTGTTTTACAATTGAAAGATTGTTGTGCTAAATGCAAATACAAATGTACATAAATAACTTGTAAAATTAATTGTTTTTTACACATTACTGGATTTTCCTTTTTAGACTTAGCTCTAGAAATACCAGAGCCATATTTGATGTGAAATTATATTCACTCATACTTAATTGTTTAGTGTCATGGATGAGCAGCAGATTTTTCGTTTAAATAGTATTTAAATACAAGTGTTGTATAAGCAAATTCAAAATTGTCATTCTGATCCGTTTATATTCAAGATATTCAGCGTTATTAACTGTTTGTCAACCAGGGATTGCAAAATGAAAATAATCACTATTTATTTTTGTCAACCCGATAGAAATTAGTAAATTTGCAGCCGAATTTGTAAACTCAATTTTAAATACATAATAAAAATGATTAAAGTAGGTATCAATGGTTTTGGCCGCATCGGACGTTTGGTTTTCCGTGCAGCTCAGGAAAGAAACGATATTCAGATCGTTGCAGTAAATGATCCGTTCCTGGATCTTGATTATTTGATTTACATGTTGCAGTACGACACTGTACACGGTAGATTCAACGGAACTGCTGAAAACAAGGATGGTAAATTGATTGTGAACGGTAAAGAAGTAGCTTTCTTTGCTGAAATGGATCCTGCTAACATTAAATGGGGTGCGGTAGGTGCTGATTATGTTGTAGAATCAACAGGTGTTTTCACTACTATCGACAAAGCAAAAGCACACATTGCAGGTGGTGCTAAGAAAGTAATTATTTCTGCTCCGTCTAACGACGCTCCTATGTTCGTTTGCGGTGTAAACCTGGATGCATACAAGGCTGACATGGACATCGTTTCGAATGCTTCTTGTACAACAAACTGTCTGGCTCCGATCGCTAAAGTTATCAATGATAAATTCGGTATTGTTGAAGGCTTGATGACAACTGTACATGCTGCTACAAACACACAGAAAACAGTGGATGCTCCTTCTAAGAAAGACTGGAGAGGTGGTCGCTCTATCCTGGGTAACATCATTCCTTCTTCTACAGGTGCTGCCAAAGCTGTGGGTAAAGTTATTCCTGCGCTGAACGGTAAACTTACCGGTATGGCTTTCCGCGTACCAACAGCTGATGTTTCTGTAGTTGACCTGACTGTCCGTCTGGAAAAATCAGCTACTTATGATGAAATCAAAGCCGCTATGAAAGCTGCTTCTGAAAATGAAATGAAAGGTATCCTCGGTTACACTGAAGATGCTGTTGTTTCAACTGATTTTACAACTGACGCACGCACTTCTATCTTCGATGCAGGTGCTGGTATCGCCCTGAACGGTAATTTCGTAAAATTAGTTAGCTGGTATGACAACGAATGGGGTTATTCTAACAAATGTCTCGATTTGATTGCATACATGGATACAGTAAAATAATTTTATCCCTGATATGATAAATCCCCGACAGCGTTCGTTGCCGGGGATTTTTTCATCATTATGTGGGGTGTATTTTGTGTATAATACCTAAAAAAGGGGATTGTTAGTGTCTCCAAAAATGTTTTCCTTTGTTGGTTCATTCCAAACGGTTGAAAAAGTTCAGATCTGTATTATTTCAGGATGTGAAACCTCCGTTAAAAATCATGCATTCATGAATACCAAACAATCTTTTCTTTCCGATTTAAAAAGTGGCGACGAAGCAATTATAACTAAGGTGCTCGGTCGTGGAGCTTTTCGTAAACGCATTACTGAAATGGGATTTGTGAAAGGAAAGAAGGTTACTGTCATTAAAAGTGCCCCGCTTCTTGATCCTATTGAGTATGAAATCATGGGTTATAAGATTTCATTGCGCAGGAGTGAAGCAGAGTTGGTTGAGGTTGTTTCGGCAGAATTAGCCGAACAGGTATTGCCGGATGATTTTCGTGGAACCATCGATGAAGAAGAAACCCTGAAAAAAACGGCCATTGAAAAAGGAAAGGTAATCAATGTCGCTCTTGTAGGAAATCCCAATAGTGGTAAAACAACTCTATTTAATTATGCTTCCGGTTCTCATGAACGGGTAGGAAATTACAGTGGAGTTACGGTAGATGCCAAAGAGGCTAAATTTAAGCAAGAAGGCTATACTTTTAATATTGTTGATTTGCCCGGTACTTATTCCATTACTGAGTATTCGCCGGAAGAGTTGTATGTCCGTACCCACATTTTAGAGAAAATGCCGGATATTGTCATCAATGTGGTGGATGCTTCCAACCTGGAAAGAAACCTGTTTCTGACTACCCAGCTTATCGACATGAATATCAAAGTGGTAATTGCGCTGAATATCTATGATGAACTGAAAAAGAAAGGAGTTGAGTTTGATTATAAATCACTTGGTAAAATGTTGGGGATACCCATCATCCCAACGGTAGCATCCAAAGGAAAAGGCATTTCAAAACTTTTCTCCAAATTGATTGAGGTTTATGAGGATAAGGATCCGGTTGTGCGTCACGTTCACATCAATTATGGAAAGCTGATTGAAAAGAGTATCAAGGAAATTCAGGATGTGGTTTGGAAGAATCCGTCAGTAACAGATAAAATTTCATCGCGTTTTATAGCGATTAAGTTGCTTGAGCAGGATAAACCTGTTAAAAAGATGCTCAAATCCCTGCCGAACTATGACGAAATTAAAGCAACAACGAAAAGAAATATTCATTTGCTGGAACATGAATACGGCGAAAGTTCTGAAACCATCCTGACGGACGCAAAATATGGTTTTATTGCCGGCGCACTCCGGGAAACCTACAAAGAGCCGAAAAAAGAAAAACGTGTAATTCGTGAAATTGATGATTTGCTGACCCACAGATTCTGGGGATTCCCGATTTTCTTCTTCTTTTTGTGGTTGATGTTTCAGGCCACATTTACGCTGGGCAGTTATCCTATGGAGTGGATAGATGCAGGTGTTGGATTGCTGAGTAACTGGATCTCCGGGATCATGCCTGAAGGTCCGCTGAAAGCTTTGCTGGTCGACGGAGTGATTGGAGGTGTGGGTGGTGTAATTATCTTCCTGCCCAATATCCTGATTTTATTTTTCTTTATTTCGCTGATGGAAGATACAGGGTATATGTCCAGGGCTTCTTTCATCATGGATAAGTTGATGCATAAAATAGGCCTGCACGGTAAATCATTCATCCCGCTTATCATGGGATTCGGATGCAATGTGCCGGCTATTATGGCTACCCGTACCCTTGAAAACCGTAAAGACCGGATACTGACGATGATCATTACCCCGTTTATGTCATGTAGCGCACGACTTCCGGTTTATGTATTGCTGATATCCGCCATCTTCCCTAAAAATCAGGGAATCGTGTTATTTTCAATCTATTTTACCGGTATCTTATTGGCTGTTATTACCGCTTTGGTCATGAAAAGAGTGGCATTTGCTAAAAAAGACGTACCGTTTGTGATGGAGCTTCCTCCTTATCGTATACCTACCATGCGCAATACCCTCATGCACATGTGGCACAAGGGGCGTGAGTATCTCAAGAAAATGGGAAATGTTATTTTAATCGCTTCAATCATCATTTGGGCTTTGGGATATTATCCGCGAAATGTGGAGTACGCTGTTGATTATAACGCGAAAATTCAACAGGTTGAACAGCAGGAGGCACTTGCAAATAACGAAAAGGAACTACAGATCAAACAACTGGAAATAGCGCGCGAATCAGAAAGGCAGGAAAAATCTTATATAGGAAAGATGGGGCATGCCATTGAACCGGTAATCAGTCCGCTGGGGTTCGACTGGAAAATGGGGGTGAGTATTTTAACCGGTTTGGCCGCTAAGGAAATCGTTGTCAGCACCATGGCCGTGTTATATCAATCAGGAACGGATGTCGGAGATGAAGCGCAGGAAACACTGAAACACAAGTTGGTAGAGCAAAAACATAATACAGGTGTTTTGAAAGGTCAGCAGGTGTTTACACCCTTGGTCAGCATCGGCTTTATGCTCTTTATTTTGATATACTTCCCTTGTGTAGCTGTAATTGCGGCTATCCGTAAGGAAGCTAACTGGGGATGGGCGATATTTACCATGGTGTATACGACTGGTCTGGCCTGGTTGGTAGCATTTCTCGTTTATCAGGTGGGTAGCCTGTTTTAGGAAAAAAATGATTATTTTTGCGGTTAAATTTTCAGGAATATTCCTGGCATAATATTGAACCGTTAATCATGATATCTTTTACCCTTGCCGTACTGCTGTTAATAGCAGGTTATTTTATTTACGGAGGAATCACAGAACGTGTCTTTGGTGTTGAAAAAGATCGTCCCACTCCTTCAGTTGCTAATCCCGATGGTGTTGACTATGTCCCGCTTCCCTGGTGGAAAGCGTTTTTAATTCAGTTTCTGAATATTGCTGGACTCGGACCTATTTTTGGTGCCATCATGGGCATTATGTACGGTCCCGCAGCTTTTCTGTGGATTGTGCTGGGGACTATTTTTGGTGGAGCTGTACATGATTATCTATCCGGCATGATGTCTGTGAGAAGCAACGGCGCCGGTCAGCCTGAGCTTGTTGGAAGAGAATTGGGTGGTAAAGTGAAAATTTTCATGCGCTTTTTTTCTATTGGTCTGATGGTGCTCGTGGGAGCAGTATTTGTCTCAGGTCCTGCTGAGCTGTTGAATAATATGACTTCAGGTTATATTGGTGTCATCTGGTGGGCAGTCATTATTTTTGCATATTATATTCTGGCAACATTGCTGCCTATCGATAAGATTATCGGTAAAATTTATCCTTTTTTTGGTGTTGCCTTGCTGATTATGGCAGTTGGCATTATGGCTGCTATGTATATTAATAACGCTCCCGTTCCGGAGTTCACAGAAGGCTTTGCCAATCAGCATCCAAATAATCTCCCAATATTTCCTATGATGTTTATTTCTATTGCCTGTGGAGCTATTTCAGGATTTCATGCTACCCAGTCACCACTGATGGCGCGGTGCATCCAGAACGAGAAATTCGGGCGTAGGGTGTTTTATGGTTCGATGGTAGCGGAAGGAATAGTCGCGTTGATTTGGGCGGCAGCGGCATCCAGTTTCTTTGGATCTGTTGAGGGCCTGCAGCAGTTCGTGGCGGATTTGGCGCCTACAGCTAACAAGCCCGCTGTTATTGTGGATGTAATTGCCAAGTCATGGCTTGGTCCGGTTGGAGGATTCCTTGCTCTGTTGGGTGTGGTAGCAGCTCCTCTTTCAACAGGAGATACCGCGTTGAGGTCAGCCAGGTTAATGACGGCCGACTTTATCAAACTCGACCAACATTCGTTTAAAAACCGATTGATACTGGCATTGCCGATTTTCATCATCACTTTTGCGTTGTTACAGATCAATTTTGATATAATCTGGAGATACTTTGCGTGGTGGAATCAGACTTTGTCGGTGTTTACCCTGTGGGCCATTACGGTTTATCTGGCAAAACGTAAAAAATTTTATGGAATATCTTTATTGCCTGCTATTTTCATGACTGCTGTTACGGTTACGTATATTTTGCTGGCTCCGGAGGGGTTCAGGTTGTCGCCGGTTATTTCCTATAGTGTTGGGATTGGCACAGCGGTCGCAATGCTTATACTTTTTTATATCAAAAAACCAAAATTAAGAATTGATTAAGTGTTTTAAAATCAATAACTTGTTTTTGATGGATATCATTATTAAAATGTAAATTGCTGTATTTATAAATAAATACTTTAATTTTACGCCCGAATTGATTCTAATACGAACCCTAATTTAATTTAAGATGTCGGTTGTCATAAAGGAAGTCAGAACAAAAAGTGAGTTGAAGAAGTTTATCTGGTTTGGTATCAACATGTATAAAGAGTGTCCATACGCTGCTCCTCCTTTGATGATGGATGATTTGATGAACTTGTCGAAAGGAAAGAATCCGGCGCTTGATTTTTGTGATACAGCATATTTTCTGGCTTATCGCGGGAAAGAAATCGTGGGTCGTATTGCGGGAATTATTCATCCGGTTGCCAATGAAACGTGGAATCACAAGAATGCTCGTTTCGGATGGATTGATTTTATTGATGATACGGAGGTCTCAGACGCATTGTTTGATGCAGTGGAAAACTGGGCGAGGTTGAAAGGCATGGAGCATTTGCATGGTCCGCTCGGGTTTACCGACTTAGATAATGAAGGCGCTTTGATTGAGGGGTATGATAAAGCAAGTACGCTGGCGACAATTTACAATTATCCTTACTATATTCAACATTATGAAAGAAGGGGTTTTGTAAAGGAAGTCGACTGGAATGAATACCTGATTACGGTGCCGGAGGTGTTTCCTGAAAGGTATTTCAGAATGGCGGAAATTGTAAAACAAAAATATAATTTATATCCGGTTAAGTTAAAGTCTAAAAAAGAAGTTGTAACCAAATATGCAAAAAAGATATTTGATCTGTTGAATGAAAGTTATAAAGATCTTTTTGGATATACTAAACTCAATGAAGCCCAGATTTTTTTCTATATTAAGTTGTATTTTAGTTTCTTTCGTCTGGATACGATTGTTTTGGTAGTAAATGAAAAGGATGATTTGGTGGCGTTGGGAATCGCTATGCCGAGTTTTACAAAAGCACTTCAGAAAGCGAAAGGGCATTTGTTTCCCCTCGGTTGGTGGTATATGTTACAGGCATTGAAAAAAAATGACATTATTGATTTGTATTTGATGTCGGTACATCCCGATTATCAGAATAAAGGTGTAAATGCCATCGTTTTTGCTGAGATGATGCCCAATGCTGCTAAGAACGGTTACAAGTTTGCTGAAACCAATCCCGAGCTGGAATCCAACACCAAAATGGCTTCCCAATGGGATAGTTTTGAGTACGTAAATCATAAAAAACGCAGGGCTTATATCAAAAAGCTCTGAAAAAGATAAAGTTTTGACACGGAAATTTGATTTTTTGGTTATTGGTAGTGGTATTGCCGGAATTAGTTTTGCATTGAAGGCATGCCGTTACGGAACGGTTGCACTGCTCAGTAAATCGTCGTTGGATGATTCAAACACATCGTATGCACAGGGAGGTATTGCTGCAGTGACATACAGCCCGGATAGTTTTGAAAAGCATATTGAAGATACTTTGAATGCCGGTGATGGTCATTGTGATCTGCCTGCAGTCGAGAAAGTTATAAAGGAAGCGCCTGCGCAGATAGAGGAGTTGTTAAGTTGGGGAATTGACTTTGACAGGGACGAAGAAGGTAAATTTGATCTGCATAAAGAAGGGGGACACAGTGAGTTCCGGATTCTTCATCATAAAGACAATACGGGTTTTGAGATTCAGCAGGCTTTGATCCGGAAGCTTCGTGCTGAGCAAAGTATTGAGATCTTTGAAAACTATTTTGCCATTGAGATACTTACACAGCATCATCTGGGGGAGGTAGTAACCATGCATACGCCGAATATTGAGTGTTACGGCGCTTATGTGCTGGATAACAAAACAAACCAGATCCATACCTTCCTGTCGAAGGTGACTTTGCTGGCAACAGGAGGTATCGGAAGTGTGTATGCAACCACGACCAATCCGGATGTGGCAACGGGAGATGGAATTGCCATGGTTCACCGGGCACGCGGGGTCATCAGGGATATGGAGTTTGTGCAGTTTCACCCAACGGCATTGTACCATCCGGGAGAGCGGCCGACCTTTCTGATTACAGAAGCCATCAGAGGATATGGCGCTGTGTTGCGAACCAGGGACGGACGTGAGTTTATGCATAAATATGATGAAAGAGGATCGCTGGCGCCCCGAGATATTGTAGCGAGAGCCATTGATAATGAGATGAAAACCAGAGGGCATGATTATGTGTATCTGGATGTGACGCATAAAGATGCGGAAGAAACCAGAAATCATTTTCCTAATATTTATAAAAAATGTTTGGAGTTGGGAATTGATATTACCAAAGATTTTATACCGGTTTCGCCTACGCAACATTATCTTTGTGGCGGTATTGCAGTCGATTTGAATGCCCGTTCTTCGATCAACCGTTTGTATGCTGCAGGCGAATGTTCCTGTACCGGTTTGCATGGTGCGAATCGTTTGGCATCAAATTCGCTGATAGAAGCCATCGTATATGCTGATGCGGCTGTAAAAGACGCAGTTGAACGTATTGGCGAATACAAGTGGAATGAATTGATTCCCGACTGGGATGACGAGGGCACCAAACTTCCGGAAGAAATGGTGTTGATTACACAGAGTTTCAGGGAAGTGGAGCAAATTATGAGTACTTATGTAGGCATTGTTCGTTCTAATCTCCGCTTGAAAAGAGCTATGAGTCGTTTGGAAATTCTTTTTAAGGAAACGGAAGATTTATTCGACAGGTCGGTTGTATCAAGAGAAATATGCGAGCTGAGAAATGTTATCAGTGTGGCATATCTGATCATTAAACATGCCCTGAGGAGAAAAGAAAGCAGGGGATTGCATTATACGGTTGATTATCCGAAAAGGATGAATCATACGTGAATAGCGAATAACGGAAAACGAATAGTGAACTCTTAAACTTTTAAATTTTTAAACCAATACTAATCTAATGTTTAATATGTATAAAAAACTTTACATATTATTTTTAATCGTTTTGATGTTCTCTTCTCTGGCTAAACTACCGGCTCAGCAAGATCAGAACAGACCGTCAGTCATCAGGATTGATGGTCTGGGTGAATTCCCCAGAACCGATACAGAACGTCTTTCCCAGACAAATCAACAGATTGTATCAGCGGAAGGATTCAGTTACTATACAACTTCTGCCGGTATTTATATGTATTTCCCGAGACAGAATAACAATGTCAGGTTATTCGCCTTAACCGGACAGTTGCTTTGGAGTGGCGAACTGGTTTCAGGTCGTTTCTTTATTCCTACAGGGGAGGGTATTTATTTTTTGAGGGTGAATAATAAGAGTTATAAGGTGAGCTGTAAGTAGTGAATAGCTGAGAACTGAAAGCGGAAAACGGAAAAACAGATATTAGTTAACAATTAAAAAATTAATTCAATGATTAAGCATATTGTATTTTTTGGTATTGTTGATGAAGCAGAAGGTAAAAATAAAGCTGAGATCATGCAATACATAAAAAAGGAGTTGGAAAATCTCATCAATTTAATACCTCAGCTGCGTAAAATTGAGGTGGGGCTGAATCATCCGGAAGCGCCGGCCGGAAACTTTGATCTGGCTTTGTATACTGAATTTGATACTATGGATGATCTGGATGCTTATCAGGTACATCCGGAACATAAAAGAGTTGCTGCATATATCGGAAAAGTAAAAACATCCCGCGCTTGTGTGGATTATGAAGTGTAAATGCTGATTTTTTCTAAAAAATTGTTTTAACCCGTTTACTGTTTGTTTATCATGTGGAAAAATTTCTTCTTTTTTTCCGGCTCCCAGCGTGCCGGAATTATTTTGCTTGTTTTCCTGATTGTGATTTCTTCCATCATCAACTATTATCTTCCTCGTTGTTCAGATGATGTTTCGTTTTTTGCAGATTCAGTCTATGTGGCAGAATTTGAAGACTTTAAAAAATCTCTTGTGTCGTTGGATAGCTTGAGAGAAAAACATCGTTTTGAATCGTTCGAGAAAAGATATAATTCTTACTACAAAGAAAAAAATAAAGAGCAAGCCTGCAAGTTATTTCCCTTTGATCCGAATGTGTTGGATTCAACCGGTTTTGTTGCTCTTGGACTAAAACCTTATGTCGTATCTAATATTCTCAAATACAGAAAAAAAGGCGGGAAATTCCGCGACAAAGAGTCCTTTTCAAGGGTTTATGGTATTCCGGAAGAAAAATACCGGAAACTCGAAGCCTATATCTCAATATCATCCGGGGATTTCCAGGCTGCTGATGTTAATCCTGTTCATGATGATAGAGATAATGCAATTACCATCGTGGAGCTGAATTCTGCCGATACTACCGGATTGATGCAAATTAAAGGGATTGGTAAAGGATATGCCCGTTCCATCATTCGTTTCCGACAACAAACAGGTGGTTTTATAAGTGTGGAACAACTGCGGGAAGTTTATGGCATGACGCCGGAAAACTTTGAAAAAATTAAACCCTTTTGTACCGTTAATCTGGCTCTGGTGAGTCAAATTAATGTCAATACAGCTTCGGTTGACAAGCTCAGAGCACATCCTTATCTGAATTTTTATCAGGCCAGACAAATTTATGAATTGCGCAGGAAAAAAGGTAAATTAGCCGGAGTGTCTGATTTAAAAGGTCTTTCGGAATTGAATGATTCGGTGTTGCTGAAGATTAAACCTTATTTAAAATTTGAATGATTTTTACCACAAAAGGCACAAAAGAACCTCCCTTCTTTCCCCCCAAAGGAGGGGAGAAGAGTGGTTAGTTAGTGATTAATGATTAGTGGTCTAATGTCTAAATACTTATATGTAACTTACATGACTTATATGGTTTAAAAATTTTCTTTTGTGTTTCCTGAGCCTTTCTTTTGTGCCTTTTGTGGTTTTTAAAGTATGATATTTTGCAAAATAAATGCTAAATTTGCATGAATTTTTTTGTTCCTCTCATTTGAGTCTGAAAACGGATAATAATTGACGTATGTTTTATTTACTGGGCTTTGATTTTGAACTCGCTGAATTGATTATTTTCGGTGTGTTATTGCTGACTTTTATATATCAGGTGTATTATTATCTCACCCATATCCGGATTGTTATTCGAAACAACAAAAAAGACAGAGAAGGTAAACTGGACTTTCAGCAGGAACAATTGCCTGTGTCGGTAATTATTTGTGCCAAAGATGAACTGGATAATCTGAAAAAGTTTTTGCCTGAAGTGTTGTCGCAAAATTATCCGGATTATGAAGTGATTGTAGTCAATGACGGCGAAGATGAAATGACGGAGATTCTGTTGCGTGATTTCAAGAAGATTTATCCGCATTTACGTTCGACTTTTGTGCCTGATGGAGCTAAAAACCTGAGTACCAAAAAGCTTGCTCTGACGTTGGGAATTAAAGCGGCTAAAAACGATTGGTTATTGTTTACCGATGCCGACTGCCTGCCTGAAAGTAAAAACTGGATAGCTTCGATGGCACGAAATTTTACACCCAAAACTGAGTTTGTGCTTGGGTATGGAGCCTATTTGCAGGAAAAAGGATTTATCAACAGACTGATTACTTACGATACATTATTCAATGCGCTTCAATATATGGGATTTGCAAAAGCAGGAAATCCTTATATGGGGGTGGGACGTAATCTGGCATATAGAAAAGATGTTTTCTTCCGCCAGAATGGTTTCGCTTCGACACTTCATCTGCGTTCCGGCGATGATGACTTGATGGTGAATCATGCTGCTACAAAAAATAATACCCGCATTGAAACATCGGCGGATAGCATTACCTGGTCGAATCCGAAAAAAAGTTTTCGTACCTGGTACTTTCAGAAAGAAAGACATTTGTCGGTTTCAACTTATTACCGTGAAAAAAGTAAAATTTCACTGGTTA
Organism: Paludibacter sp.; assembly: GCA_029973975.1. Lineage (GTDB taxonomy): Bacteria > Bacteroidota > Bacteroidia > Bacteroidales > Paludibacteraceae > Paludibacter. Next base: position 10,141 of record JARKQF010000279.1, on the reverse strand, counting down.
TTGAGCCGCTCGTACGAGGATTGTTTTATTTGTCGTTTATCACGCTGATTGTTCTGTCTGTGTTGTCGGCAAATTGGTTGTTATTGGGTGCAACAGCTTTATTTTTTATAGCCAGATTTATTCTACAGCTGATTATCGTTAATAAAACATCCTTATATTTCGGAGGCCGAAAATATGTGCTGACACTGTTGTTGTTTGATATTATATTGCCTGTTATCAATGCCCATATCATGACATTCGGCCGGATGGGTAGCAAGGCCAAATATATCAGTTGGAAATAATGAACTCTCAAACTTCAGATAAGATGCGTATTGTATTCATGGGTACACCGGATTTTGCGGTTGAAAGTCTCAAAATGCTGGTGGAAAATAATTATCAGGTGGTGGGTGTGGTGACGATGCCCGATAAGCCTGCCGGTCGCGGACACAAAATTCAGTTTTCGGCAGTGAAACAATATGCCCTTGAACAAAATTTACCTTTGTTACAGCCTGAGAAACTGAAAGATGAAGGATTCCTTCGTGATCTCCGGGCATTGCAGGCCGACTTGCAGATTGTAGTAGCTTTCCGCATGTTGCCGGAGGTAGTCTGGAGTATGCCGCCACTGGGAACTTTTAATCTTCATGCTTCTTTGTTGCCGCAATACCGGGGTGCTGCTCCCATCAATTGGGCGATTATTAACGGGGAAAAAGAAACCGGCGCGACAACTTTTTTCCTGACCCACGAAATTGATACCGGAAAAATCATCCTGCAGGAGAGAATCAAAATTACCGGTGAAGAAGATGCCGGTTCCTTGCACGATAAACTGATGGTGATGGGTGCGCAAATGGTAAAAAAAACAGTCGATTTGATTGCTGAAGGTGCAGCTGATGCCATTGATCAATCGGCTTTCTTAACGGGTGATGTCGTGTTGAAATCAGCCCCCAAACTATTTAAAGATAATTGCCGGATTGATCTGTCAAAGTCTGTTGAAGAGGTTTATGATCAAGTGCGGGGCTTATCGCCTTATCCGGCTGCCTGGACAGAGATACTGCTTCCCGGTCAGACAGAAACGATGATTTGCAAAATCTTTAAAACTGAAAAAGAATTTGCCGATCATAACTTTGAAGCCGGCTCTATACATACTGACGGCAAGAAGTTCCTGAAAATTGCTCTGAAAGACGGTTTTATCAATCTGACAGAAATTCAGGCACCCGGGAAAAAACGCATGGAAATAGGGGCGTTTCTGAGAGGGTTGAGGTAACAGGCTGTATTGCGCAGAAAAATACCTAAAAATAGGGATGTTTTTCGTTTGTTCAAACTTTCATTTTCTATTACCTTTGTGCTGCTTTCCAGTCTGTGGAATTACAGTTGTACACATTAATTATTCATTTATTTTTTTTGCGAAATGCAAAACAATAAAAGACAAATTTCAGGTTATCTGCTGACAATTTTATTTGTCTTTTATTTTGCGTCCACCAATTTTTTTAAACATACCCATATTGATGAGAATAATCGCCTGATTGTCCACTCACATCCTTTTTCTTCAGAATCAAATCACCAGCATCATACAGCTTCTTTTCAATTGATTGATAAGCTGTCCGGTTTTGTGGCTGGATTGATAGTATTGGGCATGTCGTTGTTGGCAATTTCTGAATTGAGTTCCTGTTTAACTGTTTCCCGTGGCGAACATGTCAGAACAGTCGCTTTTCTGACTTCCTGCTTTTCCCGTCCTCCTCCCAAAATCTGAATTTACATTGACTTTACGGCAGTGCGCTATAAGTGTTAATCTGCTCATTGCTTTCGAAATCACATCCTTTAGTTCCCTCACTTCCGTTCGGGATGACAAGGTTTCCGTTAGATCAAATAACGTCGTACCATCTTTTACAGTATGATTAGATTCTTTATGACGACGGTTCGGGAGTAACTGCATTATTTTTAATTGATGTAATGTTTAATATAAAGTTTTATATATAAATGAAGTTTAAAGTATTTGTTATTTTGTTGTTTTCCTCTGTGTTGATGTTTGCTCAAACTCATTATATACCAGAAGGATCGATTGAGAATGTTACTGCCCGTGTCAGAAAGACCGATGCCAATATATTTGGACATACGGTCGATAAGCATACATCGGAACACATTGGTTTTATTACGATCAGAGTGAAAGGAAGTACCATCGGGACGGCAACTGATGCTACCGGACATTTCAACCTGCACAACCTGCCGACTGATGAACTAATAGTTGTCGCATCAGGAGTTGGTTATAAAACGAAAGAAGTCAAAGTTAAATTAGAAAGCGGAAAGTCCATCGAGTTGAATTTCGAGATGGAAGAAGATGCTGTGATGCTGGATAATATTGTTGTTTCGGCAAACCGGAATGAAACCAGAAGAAGAGAAGCTCCCAGCATTGTGAATGTCGTTACAGGTAAGTTGTTTGAAAATACCAATTCGGTTTGTTTGGCCCAGGGCTTGAATTTCCAACCGGGACTTCGTGTGGAAAACAATTGTCAGAACTGCGGTTTTCAACAAGTCAGGATCAATGGACTTGAAGGACCGTATTCTCAGATTCTGATTGATAGTCGTCCCATTTTCAGTGCCCTGGCAGGAGTGTATGGCATTGAGCAGATTCCGGCCAATATGATCGACCGCGTGGAAGTGGTACGTGGCGGAGGCTCGGCCTTGTTTGGTTCCAACGCCATCGCAGGCACTATCAATATCATCACCAAAGAGCCCATGAGCAGCAGTTTGACAGTGAGTAATTCTACCATGTTCATCGGAGGGTCGTCAGCAGATATCAATACTTCGGTGAACGCAGCTTTGGTTTCTGATGATTATCGCACCGGGGTAAGTATTTATGGTTCCTCCCGTCAGCGGGAAGGATGGGATGCCAACGGCGATGGTTTCACGGAAATAGGATTGATAACAGCCCGGAACATCGGTTTTCGCTCTTATTTTAAAACGGGGGATCAAAGTAAACTTACTGCGGAATATCATAATCTGAGCGAATTCCGCCGGGGCGGTAACAAATTGAATTTACCTGCTCATCAGGCTGATATTACGGAACAAACCGATCATAATATCAATACGGGAGGTGTTAAGTGGGATTACTTTACCCCGGATTATAAACACCGGTTGAATCTGTTTACATCAGCGCAAAAGATCAAAAGGGACAGTTATTATGGCGCCGGTCAGGATCCTAATGCTTATGGCCTGACCAGCGATTTGTCCTGGGTGGCAGGAGCCCAATATGCGTATTCATTTGATAAGTTGATATTTATGCCCTCTGACCTTACAATTGGTACGGAATATAATTATAATAAACTGACAGATCAACAGTTGGCATACGAGCGTCAAATCAATCAGGAAATGAATATTAAAAGCATTTTCCTGCAGAACGAGTGGAAAAATAAAACGCTGAGTTTGCTGATGGGGTTGCGTTATGACAAACACAACCTAATTGAGAAGCCTATTTTCAGTCCGAGGGTAAACCTGCGTTATAATCCGAAAGAATGGGTAAATTTTCGTGCCAGTTATGCCGAAGGCTTCCGTGCGCCACAGGCTTTCGATGAAGACTTGCACCTGACTGCTGTAGGAGGCGTGGTGCAGATTATTGTACTTGACCCGAATTTGAAGCCTGAACATTCCAGGAGTTACAGTGTTTCGGCTGACTTCTACAAAACTTTTGGAAAAGTGCAAACTAACCTGTTGATTGAAGGGTTCTACACGGAAATAGATGATGTGTTTTATCTCGAAGAGGCCGGAGTAGATGCAACCGGTCAGACTCGCTTGATGCGTAAAAACGGTTCAGGAGCTGTAGTAAAGGGAATTAATATTGAAGGAAAGGCTATTCCGTCCGTCAAAACAAATGTTCAGGCCGGATTTACCATTCAGCAAAGTTTATACAAAGAGGCGGAAAGCTGGAGCGAAAACCCGAATCTGGAACCTCGTAGAGAGATGTTTCGTTCCCCGGATTTGTATGGATACCTGACGGCTTCGTATAATCCGTTGAAACAAATGACTATTGCCTTGTCGGGGACTTATACCGGTAGTATGCTTGTTCAGCACTATGGCGTTCAGATAGAAGATGATAAAGAAGTCTGGACCCCCGGTTTTTTCGATCTTGGATTAAAATTATCCTATGATTTCAAATTAAGCAAAGGAGCTAAATTGCAGTTGAATGGTGGTATTCAGAATATCTTCAATAGTTTTCAACGAGATTTCGATACAGGAGAAACCCGTGATGCAGGATACATGTATGGCCCGTCGTTACCCCGTTCGTTTTACGCCGGGTTGAAACTCAGCCTGTGAAAAAGGCTCATTAGGAAAAAACCCGATGATATTCGTGTTATTGTCGGTATGTCAGCAAATAGCCTTAATCAAGACTTGATAAATTTATCTGTTTATGAATTTCCTGTCACAAAACCTTGTTTAGAAAGTCAGTAATTTCGCCGGTTTTATATTTGCTGATATAGGAGTATTGCGCATGTCCTTTGCCTTCCATGATTTTTAATATCGACATGGTATCTCCGGTTTCTTGCAAGCGTTTGTGTAAAACCTCAGCAAAATTCACGTGAATTAGGTTGTCGATGTCGCCGTGGTAAGTCAGCACTGCGGGTAAAGTTTTTCCTGTTTTAATCACTGACACATCTTCGAGTGCACCCCAGAAATTGACAACAGCTTTGATAGGTGGTACAGTCTGATTGGAGTCAAAAGCTAAATAAAGCACTGTTATACCTCCTGCGGAACCGCCGCTTACAGCTAAGCGATTCGTGTCCAACCTGTATTTCCCGGCATTAGCGTGTATCCATTGCAAAGCCAGTTGAGCATCTTCGACCGCACTGTTGATGGCGAGATTAAGCCCATCAGCAAATTTTCTTTTTCCCGGGCCGTTTTGTGTGTAAGTGCTGCAACGTACCTTGTCCGGGTTATTGTATTTCAACATTAATCGGTAGTTGATTGACACAACGGCATATCCGGCATTTGCTATCTTTTGAAACAAAGCCAATTGAGCTTCCTTGCTTCCTCCTGCAAATCCGCCTCCGTGAACAAAGAAATAAATTGGAAGTGGTTGTTGTTTTTCAGTCATTTCAGGGATGTACAAATCAAGTAGCCTGTCGCTGGTCGAATCGGGAATGGCATCAGGGATGACACCGTAACGCAGATTTCTGTAACAGATGGTTTTGTCTTCAAAGATGGTTTTATATTCATTCGGAGGAGTATAAGCGTTAGCTGAAATAACGACACATAAACTGAGAATTAAAAAATGTATTTTCATTTTGATGTTTTTCATTTTTCCGTATTTTGTCTTGGTAACCAGATTGTAAGTTTTCTTCAAAAATAGTCAAATTAAAAAAAGTAGACAAACAAATGTTTAAAGATTGATTCAATTTATTCTTGTTATAAAGAATAGCAAATTTATTTTCAATAAAATTTTCAGTATATCAAAAGAGTTTGCTTTGGACAGAGGTGCAGAGCAGATCAACCATGAATATAGTAAATATCAGTTTTTTTTTCGTACTTTTGCGCCCAAATACTCAATCAAAAATATGAAGCGCATTCAGATCATCAATGGCCCGAACCTCAATTTGTTGGGCAAAAGAGAGCCTTCTGTATATGGCAGCCGGAGTTTCGAGTCGTATTTGGAGGAATTGAAAACCAGATTCCCGGGTGTAGTGTTATCCTACTTTCAGTCGAATGTGGAAGGAGAGTTGGTCAATAAACTGCATGAAGTAGGATTTGAAGCAGATGGTATCATCCTCAATGCGGGAGCCTATACACATACCTCGATCGCCATTGCCGATGCTATCCGTTCGATTACCAGTCCGGTTATCGAAGTGCATATTTCCAATGTATATCAGCGGGAATCTTTCCGTCACCATTCATACTTGTCGCAGGTCTGCAAAGGATGTATCATCGGATTTGGACTGGATTCATACCGATTGGCCATAGAATCATTTTTATAAGTTATGTTTATGACAAAAGCAACAAAGATTGTAGCCACCATAAGCGACAAGCGCTGTGATGTGGATTTTATACGTGAATTGTATATAGAGGGGATGAATGTAGTGCGTATGAACTCGGCACATCTCAATCGCGAGGGTTTCCTGAAAATCATCAACAATGTGCGTGCCGTGAGTAATCACATTGCCATTTTGATGGATACCAAAGGGCCGGAAGTTCGCACGACTATCGCCGAAAACGACAACATTGAAATTACGGCCGGCGACATCATCAAGGTAAAAGGTGATCCCGATCAAATGTCCAGAAAAGGAGAAATTTATGTCAACTATCCACACTTTGTGCGTGATCTTAACGTTGGCGATGATATCCTTATTGATGACGGAGAAATTGACTTGAAGGTGGAGTCGAAGGTAGATGGATTTCTGCATTGTAAAGCGATGAACGATGGTTCGCTGGGAAGCAGAAAAAGTGTCAACGTCCCGGGTGTTCGTATTAATTTACCGTCGCTGACCGCTCGTGATAAAGAAAATATCTTATTTGCCATTGAACAGGATATTGATTTCATTGCCCATTCATTTGTGCGGAACAGGCAAGACTTGATGGATATCCAGCAAATACTCGATGAACACAAGAGCCCGATTAAGATTATTTCGAAGATTGAAAATCAGGAAGGTGTGGATAATATCGATGAGATAATGGAACACACCTACGGGGTTATGATTGCCCGTGGAGATTTGGGTATTGAAGTTGCTCAGGAAAAAATACCCGGAATCCAGCGTAAACTGATCCGTAAATGCGTGCAGGCACGTAAACCGGTGATCGTGGCAACCCAGATGCTCCATTCAATGATTAAGAATCCAAGGCCTACGCGCGCCGAGGTGACCGATATTGCCAATGCCATTTATTATCGTACCGACGCCCTTATGCTCAGCGGCGAAACGGCTTACGGGAAATATCCGGTTGAAGCCGTAAGAACCATGGCTACCATTGCCAAGGAGGCCGAAAAAACGAAAATGGCTGAAAATGACATTCCAATTAAAATAAGCACACACGACCTGACTTCTTTCCTGAGTAATGCGGCAGTCGAAACAAGTACTAAACTCGGTACCAAAGCCATCATTACGGATACATACAGTGGCCGTACCGCCCGTTTCCTGGCTGCTTACCGTGGAACGGTTCCGGTGTTGGCAATCTGTTACCACGATCGCTCTACCCGCGAACTGGCTTTGTCTTATGGTGTTGTGCCTATTTATCAGGAAGGTAAAGGAAATACACAACAGTATTTTATTGAAGCTTTACAGCACCTGTTAGAATGGGGCTGGATTGAAAGCGATAGTTTGGTATGTTACCTCAGCGGTAGCTTCGGCGAAGGTTTTGGTACTACTTTCTTGGAAGTGAATAATGTAGATAAGATTCTGGAATCGAGAGATAAGTATTTGTTGCCGAACTTCGAATAATGACTTATATGGTTTATTTTTATTCTACATTCTTAACGGATTTTAGCCTTTAAGATTTAAACTTTCCGCGTGCGGATTTGTCTATAATGATTAGGATCGATTATTGACATTACAGATCCTTCGCTACGCTCAGGATGACAAGTTATAGGATGGATTATCAAAGCAGGAGGTAAGTTGGCGGTTAACCGCCAACTTACCTCCTGCTAAAAAATAAAACACTGACTGTCATTTCGAACAAAGTGAGAAAACTAATAATAACAAATTTTTCCAGTTATCATGAACAGATTATTTTCTTCCATTTTACTCGTTTTTTTCGTGGTCCCGGTTTTTGCTTTGCAAACGATACGCGGTCGGATTGTAGATGGCAATACAAGTCAACCTCTTGATTTTGTAAATGTAGCTTTGCTGAAGGAAGCCAATGCTGCGCCGGCTACCGGGGTCATTTCCGATGAAAAAGGTCACTTTGAATTACCACGGGTGCCAAATGGGAAATATATGTTACGCATCAGTTTCGTGGGATATAACACCATCGAACTGCCTCTGAAGGTGAGTGATAAAGAACTGGATATGGGGATGATAAAGCTGTATGAGGACAGTAAAAGACTTTCAGAAGTGGAAGTGGTGGGACAGGGAACCCAGATGCGGTTTGAGATTGATAAGAAGGTATTCTCAGTAGATCAGAATATCGCCTCAGCCGGAGGTTCGGCAACAGAAGTATTGCAAAATATTCCTTCTGTGGATGTCGATAACGAAGGGAATGTTTCCTTACGTAACAACTCCAGCGTTGAAGTCTGGATCAATGGAAAACCTTCGGGTCTGACAGCAGAAAACCGTGCTCAGATCCTACAGCAGATGCCTGCCGAAAGTATCGAATCTATCGAAATCATGACCAATCCTTCGGCTAAGTTTAATCCTGAAGGAACTTCCGGAATCATCAATTTAGTCATGAAGAAAAACCGCAAAGGGGGATATTACGGTAGTGCTTCGTTAGGAACGATGTGGTCGCAGGGAGCTATTCCCGGAGTTAACGCCGGTATAAATTATAATTACAACAGCGGCAGATTCGATGCTTATATCAACATGGGTTACCGTGCAATGAACTTTGCCGGTGGAGGTTGGTCGGAACGTTATTCATTAGACACAAATAATGATACCACTGCATTATTGAAGCAGGACAATGAACGTTTATTCGGTTACAGCGGCTTATTCACACGTGCAGGTATTGATTACAGGTTAAGTGATAAACACTCAATAGGGTTGTCGGGATTTGGCATGGTTGGTACAGGTGGAGGTTCCGACAAAATTAATTACACTTTGACTGATTACGCCACATCAAACATACTCAGAAACTACAACCGATATAATGTGAATGATGGTGGGCGTCCGGGAATGAATATAACACTCGACTATAAATGGGAACTTGATCAAAAGGGATCAAACCTGATGTCGAGTCTGTCTTATTCAACACATAAGCGTTACAGCGATGATTCCTATTTGCAACGTGAAAATTCAGGAGCTGATACTACTTCGTATATCATGCAGTACAATCAGGGACAAAACAAAGAATGGCAGTTCAAACTGGATTTTACGAAGAAATTCTCTGAAACCGACCGGTTGGAAGCAGGTTGGCAAAGTACCTTACAGGATCGTTTTGGTCCGAATTCGGCGACTGATTTATTGACCAATAGTCCTCTTTATGCTTATTACAATGAATTTGATTATAAGGAACAAGTGCATGCAGCCTATATCACTTACGGAAACAGATTCAACAATTTAAGTCTTCAGGGAGGATTACGTGGAGAGTATTTCTGGCGACATCCGTTTAATTCCGTCTTGGATAATGCGGGTAATAAGCAGACTGATGATTATGGAGCTAAAGGAGAAATCCAGCTTTTCCCCAGCTTTTTTGCTTCTTATTCATTACCTGATAACAATGAAATTCAGTTTAATGCCAGTCGCAGAATCAGTCGCCCCAGAGGACGCCAGATTAATCCTTTCCGTGATTACTCGGACTCAACCAATATTTCCTATGGTAACCTGGATTTGTCGCCGGAATATTCTGCTGCGTTGGAGCTCAATTATTTGAAAACATGGGATAAACATTCTTTGGCTTCAACCTTGTATCACCGTTTTACCGATGATGTTATTCAGCGGGTAAGTTTCATGAATAATGATAATGTGTTGGAAAGCACCTATATGAATGTGACAAAATCGGCTAACACCGGATTTGAACTGGTTGTCAAAAATAACCTGTTCAAAATACTTAATCTTACATCTTCTGTCAATTTGTATTATAGCAAACTGTACGCGTCTACCTATATCAGCCCTTATAACAATAGTATTACAAGGAATATCCCGGAACAGGAAAACTTCAGCTGGACCGGACGTGTCATCGGTAATGTTATATTAGGAAAAAATACTTTCGGACAAATTACCGGACAATATTCAGCTCCCAGATTGATAGCACAGGGCAAGGAAACGGCCAGTTATTCAGTTGATTTAGGATTGCGTCAAACTTTATTTGACCGCAAACTAAGTTTGAATTTCATGATACGTGACGTGCTGAACACCCGTCGCAGGAGTTCAGTAACCTGGGGTGATGGTTTTTACCAACGTTCCGAGAGTTATTTCTCCGGCCGGATGATTGGTCTTACTGCCACTTATAATTTCGGAAACATGAAACCGAAGAAAACCGAACAACAGCGGGATAATAACGGAGGTGGAGAAATGGGATTTGGGGAAGAATA
>JARKQF010000243.1 GCA_029973975.1 Paludibacter sp. | reverse complement strand
ATTGTGGAGATTACCGGACTCGAACCGGTCACCTCGACACTGCCAGTGTCGCGCTCTAGCCAGATGAGCTAAACCCCCGCTTTTGATTTTGAAATTGCGGTGCAAAGATAAGCAAGTTTTGGAAATTTTACCTACATTTGTGGAAATATTTCTAAATTTATATTCCTTCATGCTGATTTATAATATCACTTTTTTAGTGGCTGATAAGGTTTCCGATCAATGGGTACAATGGGTAAACAATTCGCATATACCGGAGATGGTCGCGTCGGGTTATTTCACGGAACCACGACTGGCAAAAGTGTTAAGCGATCATGGGCAGGAAGGAACTTCCTATTCTGTTCAGTATCACGTTGCTGACATGCAGGAACTGGGCGCCTGGCACCGGAAATTCGGCTCGGCCATGGAAAGGAATTGTGCCTCGCTGTTCGGAGAGGATGTTTTATTGTTCACCACCGTGTTGGAGCTTATCAAATGATGGACAATCAGGAAAAAATTATATTGGGAATCGACCCGGGTACAACCATCATGGGATACGGACTGCTGAAAATATCAGGAAATAAAACCACGATGATGGCCATGGGGGTGCTGGATTTGAAAAAATACAAGGATCATTATGAAAAGCTGGGAAGAATTTTCAACCGGACGCTGTCGCTGATTGATGAATTCAAACCGGATTACCTGGCTATCGAGGCTCCTTTTTTTGGAAAAAACGTACAATCTATGCTTAAACTGGGACGTGCACAGGGTGTGGCCATGTCGGCGGCACTATACCGGCAAATTCCCATTACCGAGTATGCCCCCCTGAAAATCAAGATGGCCATTACCGGTAACGGAAACGCTTCGAAAGAACAGGTAGCCGATATGCTCCGCCGCTACCTGAATATCCCTGCCGATCAAATGTTGCCACAATTAGACGCAACCGACGGACTGGCCGCTGCCTATTGTCATTTCCTCCAGCTCGGTAAACCCGAATCGGTGAAAGCCTATCGGGGCTGGAAGGATTTCGTGGCAAAAAATCAGGAAAAAGTCATCAAAAGAGATGACAAATAAAATCGTAGCTTCGCATTAAAGCGAACACAACTGAAATAAAAATTATCAATACAAATATCCCCAGCAAAGGCTGATTCGGATTCTTTGCTCTCATTTCTTCCAGCTGTCTCACCCAGTAATGCTTTCCTTCCTGTTCGAAATTAAACATATCGTAATGATAGGTCACCCAGTATGTCCAAATGGCAGACAAATACAAAACAAGTAACAAAACAAGTCCGAAATAAGCCAGTATTTTTGAAATCAGCATTTCGATATGTTCTTTTGTACTGAATTGCAGGTAATCTACCCTATCCGTCAATATTCCAATTTCTTTATTGAGCTTATCCAATTGTTCTTTTTTCGATAGCTGATTTTCCTGAATTTGTTTGTTAATCAAATCAATCGCGTAATCAGCTGCCTCTCTTGATACAAAATATCTATCTTCCGGTAAATCATTTAGAGTAAAATTCTCTGGCAAACTCACTACATCAACCGAAATGGACTGATCAACACCATCATTACAAGGGGCTTTTGTCCGAATGCTAATGTTGTATTTGCCTGGTGTTGTCCACTTCTGAGACATCACCAGCGAGCCGGGTTTCTGTGCCGTAGAAACACTAACCCTTTTCAATTCCCGCTTTGTTGCTACATTGGTAACCACCCATTCATACTGCGTACATCCGGGTATTTCCGGCATACTGAAACCCTGATTTTCACCCACATACGCATTCCGCTCAATGGTATGAATTTTCCTGTCTTCGATTTTATTCTTCAGGTCGACTGCTTCAGCCAGTTGATTTCTGGCTACTCCTATCTGCCTCGAGAATACCTCTTCCAGCGAATCACGGCTTTGCTGCAAGGTTACAGATTCAGTATCAAGCTGTTTGCTGTTCTTATAATTCTCCGTTATCGCAGGAATATGATACTCAATCTGAACCACATGCTTTCCCCAACCGGGCAGGTCTTTTCCTGTCACCTGTTTAATCCCCGTATTCAACAAGAGAAAAACAACAGCCGGGATTACACTCAAAATCGCGATACCTATTTGCTGAAAGGATTGTGATACAATTAACTTGGGAGCCCTGAATAATAATGCCTTCAAAAACTGCAACATATCCACATCATCGTCCGCTTCACTCATATAAGCCGGCAAATAAAGCGTTGTGGCCAGAAATGCTAATCCGAACAACACCGCAAAAGGTAACAACACCTGAATCAACAACACGCTTAATCCCGCAACGATATATACATCTGCAAACTGACTAAGCGCTACCAATATGGCAGTCGACATCGCAGACATGGCTAGCCACAAAACAGATAGTTTCAGTCCGGGAAAAACACTTATTTCAGGAAATTTATCTGTACGACAGTATGAGATAGTTACAAATACCGTGTATTGGAAAAGATAAAACACAATTAAAGCAGATACTACGATTACCACAATGTGACCGGTAAGCAGACAGGCCAGTCCGAGTAAACCGGAAACACCTCCCAGTAAAAGGAGTTTTTTGAATGCAAATAACATCTTTTCTTTTTGGAAAGCCCCGGGTATTTTCGAGAAAGCAAAGGCGAAGAATTTCCAACTGAAAACCACCAGATAATGCCATAAGTATTTAACCAAAGCGAAGACAGTAGGGTGTAACACTTCATTCCATACCCACAGGATAAGCCACCAGATTTTTTGAATAACAAACCCAACAAACTCAAAAATAGAAGTGAAACCATACACGCCCCAGACAAAAAAGTTATACAGAAATATAAACAGAGAAAAAAAAGGAGAGAAGCGCGCTGCCCAGCCATTATCGTCGTGCCATTTTTTTACAACGGTTTGGACTTTCAGCAAATAATCCGGTTTCTTACCATCGATGGAACTTCTCAGAAAACCCAGCAGGGGTAATGACGCTGCAATTAAACATAGTTTTACCAGCATAATGATTTGATTTAAGGTGATCCTACATTAAGGCTTGTCGGATTTGCCCTCATTATGAATGAGATGTGCGAACAAATGTATAAAACTTTTTTGGAATACGGATATTACTGAAGATTTTTTATAAAACCACATAAGACATATAAGAAAATATGAGTTGAAAAAAGTTTATGTTTTCTTATGTGTCTTATATGGTTTATTAATTATTTCTTTTTCAGTTTCAGCAGTTCTTCAGACTTTCTATTCAGCATAGCTGGATCAAGGTGATTGAAGGTCTCTTCAAGTTCCCAATTGGCCCGCAGGGTTAATTTTTTATTGAAGTAATATACCGGTTCGGGTTGCAGTCTTTTTTCCAGATCGCCCGGATCCCAGACACCGTTACGATTGATATCGATAAATAGACGCACGAAATACTCACCCGGCTTCAGATATTCGAACAAATTGCCTTTAATTTTAGCTTGTTGTGTCTGAAGAACCGATTCCTTTGAATCTAACACCTGCAAGATAGCAAGCGAGTCAAATTCCTGCAGAACAATCTTCATGGCGGAATATTCATCCAAAGATTTAATTTTAAAAGGAGTTTTTTGTGCGTTCGAAGTCCTTTCGTAAATACTCACAAAAGCAGCCGAATCGATCTGTAACTCATAACTCTCCTGAGGTTTCCATGCATACCGGATAGCAAACTTCCGCCGAATCGAATCTATTGGCAACCAGGTAAAGTCAATGGGTTTTAATACTGTATCAACCTTATGCAAAAGCTTAACCTTCTCTTTAAAAACTGAATCCAACGGCTCTTCAAACTCCAGCAGAATATCGCTGTATAAATCAAAACTGCCGGACAGATTAGATTTAATTGCCAGGGGAACTATCGGTTTCACTTCATTGGTCTTGCTTTTACCGGTTGTTCTCGGCTTGCGTAATACGAGGTTCAAGGTATCGGTTGTTGATACCAATTGAAAAACAGAATCCGATTTCAGGTAAGTTACCGCCATCTTCAATGTATCCTGCCTGTAAACCGTCGAATCCGCTATCCAGTAAACCAAACTGTCCATTCTTTCTGTTTTCTGTATCAGAAAATGTGTATTGATATCAAAATTAAGCGGCTCTATTTTTGGCAGACTATCCTGTTTATCATTGAAAAACAAGTTAAAATACTTATCAGCGGGACGTTCGGATTTTACCAGATATTGTCTTTTCCTGTTTTCTTTGAAAAGTTTCAGCATCAGGTTATTGGGAAGATAAGTCAATTTTGATTCCGTTTTGATGGTGTCAATCGTAACAGAATCTTTCCACAAGGTATCCGTTTGTTGTATAATTTTAATTTCAGGAATCACGATTGAATCATAGAAAGCCACTTCTTCTCCCGGCTGATACCTGAAGTCACGGTCTAAATCAAGCAGTGCATACAACTTATATTTGCCAGCTTTGATGTTCTGAATGGTAAACCTACCCTCATCATCGGTTTTGGCTACACGTGTAAACTGATCACGAAGGATAGCTGTATCATGCAGATTTTTGTGTAACCCGATCAACACACCCGGCACCGGCTCCAGGTTTTCTGCCCTGATAAGTTTTCCCGAAACCTGTAAGGTATCTATTTCCGGTCCCGTGGCAAAAGAAAAAGTATAATTCGAGAGTGGATTTTTCTCATTCAGATCGACGATGGCATTTCCAAACAAAATGCTGTAGGTCGTGCTATCCTGCAAATCATCCTGTATACTAACAGTCAGCACTTTTGCATTGGCTTTTACAACCGGCTGTGTTTTCTGAGGAGGTGAAATCACAACATTTTCATTGACTTTCTCAAGGGATATATTCTCATCAAAAAACACCTGTATTTCTTTTTTCTTATAATTCAACGCATTATTCAACGGCACAGTACGCAAAACAACCGGCGGAATTGAATCCTTCGGTCCTCCGGTTGGTCCTGCCGCCCTGTTTGCACAGGAAACAATTGTAAAGACCAACACCAATTGAATTATAATTCTAAAATACTTCATTAATCAAAACTTTTACCATATAAGTACATTTAACTTTTTTTCTACCACCTACGTCTGAAATCTGAAATCTGGAGACTCTTGACATTTGACATTAGACGATAGTCGTCAAAACCTTATGCCCAATCCTGCATCTTAAACAATCCTTTGCTTCGCAATATCTTTTATACAAACAAATCAACGCCTGTGAATCAGCAGCCGAGTCTAATTTCAAACCTGTATCCCGCCACCTGCGGGTAATATAATTGTTTTCAGCCGGTATGTTTTCTAACAAGAGTAAGGCTTTATCTTTCAAGCTCTGAAGCTCTTTATGTACTCCGTAACAAAAAAGCAAAGGTACAACCGCGTTGATTAAAATACTATAAACCGACTCTTTTCCTATTTTCTTCAATTTGGAAACATGTGTTTCACCCGGAATATAATGACATTTCCAGTAATCTGAAACTTCAACTGCATCAAACAACTGCATCAACGATACCACATCGGGGCTTTCGAGCAGTTGTGAAAATAATTGTCTCCTTTTATAAAACAAAGCTGCAAGCTGCGCAATGCGAATATAAGGGAAATTATCGGGTCTCAACCGCAACAGTCGCCATTCTTTTCCATCCATAGGTTGCAACCGGTATTTCTGTTGCAGGAAAGCATACTCCCGCTTCAACACTTCAATATAGTCATCCTGACAAGTTAAATCTTTCAGCAAACCCGACTGACCGAACAACAAAGCTTCCAGTTGAACCACATTCCGACAGTTCTTCAAAATCAACATCAATGGAAGAGATTTTGCCAGACTGAGAAAAGCGTCATTATTCACAGAAAATCCAAAGCTTTTACTGATTATCACAAAACAAACTTCTTCCCAATGATTATTCCCCGACTGAAGTATAGCGTTAATTTCCTGAGTCTTTTGCTCCACCCTTTCCAGCAACAGGGCATTTTTCCATGCCCGGATGTAAATTTCAGGAACCCCGCTGATTTTATCAGCACAGGCAATCCATTTCGTACCCGAAACCAGCACTTCATAATTGGTTTCAATCTCTGTTGCGTATGACAACTCCAGCTGGGGAAGTTTCTGACCATCAGCAAGGAAAACAGGCACATCCGCTTTTTTCACCACGTGCAAAATTACATTGCCGTAATTTCTATCCTGCTGATGCCGGTGTTTGTTCCAGTCGGATGCCAGATTATGAATCTCCACATTGCCTGCCCAGATGGTTTTTCCGATTCTTATTTTTGCATTGAAAAAGTCGGGACCGGCATGGGTATTCGGTTTTCCCACATCAATTACCTCGATCCGCTGACCGTCGGTGGTGTGTAAATCATGCTGCACAAACAGTTTATGCTGCCAGATGTAATGTAAAACAAACTCCCTCATAGTTAATTAATAAAAAAACAACCAGGGTGTTTCAGAAGTATTCAAATGCAAGGCGCTGAGATTGAGGGAGCGTACTAAAGTACGTGACCAAACGCTCACATCGAAAGTAACGCTGCAGTTGGGCGCTTATGAGACACCGTTTTATAATAAGCCATAGCTATATCCTCTATCTTTCCAGTATGCCAACGCCTGTGGCAGGACTGTCAGCACATTTTCTTTCGCTTTAATCGAATCATGAAAAACCACGACAGAACCTTTTCGCAGGTATCTTCTCACCGTACGCATGATCTGTTCCGGTTTCTTCTTCTTATCGTAATCAAAAGTAATCACATCCCACATCACGATATCATAGTCCCCTTTCAGGGCTTTTATCTGAGAAAAAGTGATTCTGCCGTGTGGGGGCCGAAATAAGCGGCTATCAATGTATGCCGATGCTTTTTTCACATTTGCCACATAATCTTCAACCGTATACCGATATCCCCGGATGTGATTAAAGCTATGATTTCCTACACGATGACCTCTCCTCAATACTTCTTGATATACCTCTGGATATTTTCGCACATTATCACCCACACAAAAGAAAGTTGCTTTCCACCCGTATTCGTCCAGTATATCAAGCACCTGCGGCGTCACTTCCGGCACAGGTCCGTCATCGAAAGTCAGGTAAATCAACTTCGATTCGGTTTTCACCCGCCAGATTAATTTCCCGAACAGGGGTCTTAAAAAGCCTGGAAACTGCATTTTTAAACTTTACATTCTAACTCGCTGCGATAGTTTTTCAAACGCCGGGAGATATTGATCCATTAATGCTTTCTGTTCGTATTGCTGGGCAACCTGAAGGATGTGATTCAACACACCGAAATTATGTCCGATGCGGCTTTCAACACTCTTACGCTGTGCATTTGTCAGGCGGAAATACCAATCCAGATTTTCCAGACAATCTTTTGCCACGAAATTCATAATTTCATTTCCTTTGTTAAATTCACCCAGTGCATAATAGTATTCGGCAAGCAATACCGAAGTATAATCGTGGCGGATTGTTGTTCCCGGAAGTACTTCCATAGCAAAATCCAGCGCCTTTTTGGCTCTTACAGTATCATTCTCCTGTATCAACGCACCAACGAGTTGCGAGAACATCATCCGGTGCGTGCGGCACATACGCAGGGTATTTTCATCTAAATACACCTTCGGATCAGCCACATTACCCCAGCGGAACTTATGCATCATGTTTTCGTACATTTCTTTGGTATTCACGCCTGCCCCTTTTCCTCCGGTACTTACCGGCATCACCTGATAAGCCAAACCGGTCAGTTCAAAGTAGTCGTTCAATCCAAGATAATAATCATCCCCTACCGTTACCGCGAAATAAACCGGACGCTTCCATTTGTTTTCATTCAGCATTTCGATAACCATCAACTCACTCTTTGTTAAACGAGACTTGCTACTCAGGTCAAACATGATTTGAGGGACAACTTCATCTATGCGTGTAGAATCCAGTGTACCGGAACTGAGTACATCATTTTTATCCACCGGAATAAACAATTGCTTTGAAGGAATCACATTTTCACCATCAATTTTGATTTCCGGATCCAACGCTATTCTGAAAGCAGTTTTAACATCCAAAGGTGTTTTCTGAACATCACGAACAGAAATTACTTCATTGGTTCCGTATACATAATCTTTCGGTTGCCAGGATATGGGGAGCGGGCTGGACAAATAAGCCTCTCGTTTCATCTGGTCGATATACCAGTCGGTTTGCAGGTAACTGAGATTACAAACCCGCACGTCGGTACGGTTGCCCTCCACTTCCTGGTTGTACCACAAGGGGAAAGTATCATTATCGCCATTCGAAAAGATGATTGCATTTTCTTTACAAGAGGTTAAATAGTTATGTCCGAAATCCCTGGCTACATAGCGATTACTTCTGTCGTGATCATCCCAGTTTTCAACTGCCATCAGGGCAGGAACACCCAATGCAGCTACTGAAACCACAACAGACACAACAGTTTTGGGCAGGTATTTTTCAAAGAAACGAATCAACCCGAGCACCCCAAGTCCGATCCAAATGCTGAAAGCATAGAAAGAACCAGCGTAGGCATAATCCCTTTCACGCGGCTGATAAGGAGTCTGATTCAGGTAGATCACGATAGCAATACCCGTCAGGAAAAACAGCAGAGCTGTAATCCAGAACGAATGTTTGCCTTCTTTACCACTGTATATCAGGAACAAAATGCCAACAATACCCAGCAGCAACGGTAACATGTAATATTCATTCCTTCCTTTATTTTCTTTCAGTTCCGATGGAAGATTCGTCTGATCACCCACTAATTTGTTATCAATGAACTTAATCCCCGTGATCCAGTTACCACGGTCCACTTCCCCATGTCCCTGAATATCATTCTGGCGACCGCTGAAGTTCCACATGAAATATCTGAAATACATAAAGTTAAGCTGATAATTGAAAAAGAATTTCATGTTTTCAGCAAAAGTAGGCACATATTCCGTTCTTTCCTGTCCGCAGTAATCAAACCGCACCCGTTTCCCTTTCACATCGCCCCAGGCTTTATAGGCGCTGACATGAGCCGGGCTGGAACTATACATCCTCGGAAAGAACATATTGAAACGGTCGTCCATGATGTAATCCAGCTTATGACCTGTTACAAAATAACTATCTTTTTCGTTGGCATCTGTTTTTGGAACCGGTGCATAGGAAGGCGCACCCGTTTTATACATCGGGATACAGGTATTTCCTTTGATCTCGAGTTTAACGGGGGCATTGTATGCCTGACCATATAATAAAGGTCTGTCGCCATACTGTTCTCTGTTCAGGTAGTATTTCAGGGCAAACACATTATCCGGAGAGTTTTGATCCATCGGAGGATTGGCTGCAGAACGGATAACAATTACGGTATAAGAAGAATAACCGATTAATATTACGGTAATCATCACCAATGCCGTGTTCAACCAGCGGGCATTAATAAATTTCTTGTATTTAAAAAACAAATAAGTCAGTACACCCACAATCAGGAAACCCATAATAAAGTTTGCACCAAAGAACGGAATTCCTACAATCGTAATTGCAGCCAGAAAGGATATAATCATCCTGGTGTAATGCTTTTGTGTATATGTTTCAAAAATCGACCAGGCCAAGATTGCGATGGTCAGTACGATGTACACATACATACCCGTATTGTAGGCAAAGCCGAAACCGTTTACAAACAACAATTCGAACTGACTGGCTACTTCCACGAATCCGGGGATGATGCCGTACAGCACCGTTCCCAAAATAGCGACCGAAATCAGCATGGCGCCAACTACCCCCCAGGGCGTTACTTTATAGTTACGGAAATAATATACCAGTGCGATAGCAGGAATGGCCAACAAGTTCAACAAGTGCACCCCTATGGATAGTCCCATCAGGTAAGCAATCAGGATCAGCCATTTATCGGAACCCGGCTTATCAGCCACACGCTCCCATTTTAGGATTAACCAAAACACAACGGCTGTAAACAGCGAAGAATAAGCGTATACCTCTCCTTCCACTGCTGAAAACCAGAATGTATCGGAAAAAGTATAAGCTAATGCTCCCACCATACCGGCACCAAGTATTCCAACCAGGTTAGCAAAGGTATATTCATCTTCATTTTTAGCAACCACTTTTCGGGCCAGATGCGTAATAGTCCAGAATAAAAACAGGATGGTAAATGCACTCGCGATAGCCGACAATGAATTAACCATCAAAGCCACTTGCGTAGGGTCGGAAGCAAAGAGCGAGAAGAAACGCCCTGTCAGCATGAAAAACGGCGCTCCGGGGGGATGCCCCACATCTAATTTATAAGCAGATGCGATAAACTCGCCGCAGTCCCAGAAACTGGCTGTCGGTTCCATCGTTGAAAGGTAAGTCGCAGCAGCAATGGCAAATGCGAGCCATCCGAAAACATTGTTCAGTAATTTGAATCTTTTCATGTTGATGCAGAATTTTTGTATAGTTTGTGTCCTCCTTCTGATATTACTTTTTACTCCTGTCATCCTGAGCGCAGCGAAGGATCAAAAAAAACCGTTCAAAGATACAAAGAATATTCTTTTTAACAGATAAAAAACCATATATTTGTAAAAATTCACAAACTATAATATATGCTTGCTATCAGGTCATTTTCAGAACTTACAAGCCACTTGCAACAGGTCAGCCTGCGCAAAAAATTAGTGGTTGTAAACCCGGCTGATGCTAACTCAATGGAGGCTATCACCCGTGCTGTCGACATGGGTTTCGTAAGCGTACAAATCATCGGCAATCCGAAAGATTATGACATTCAGTCGATTGAAAAGCAACAGCGCATACAATTTATCGACTGTAGCGATCCGGTAGCCGCTTCGGTCATGGCGGTTGAAATGGTTAAATCAGGAACAGCCGACATCCTCATGAAAGGACTTGTGAACACGGATATTTTACTGCATGCCATACTGAAAAAGGAAACGGGACTGGTGCCTTTTGGCAATGTAGTGACTTTTATTGCTGCCGTTGAAATTCCGGGTTATCCCAAATTACTGTTTATCACCGATCCGGCTGTAATTCCTGCCCCTAATGTAAGACAACGCACTGCCATCATCCACTACGCCATCGACACTGCACGAAATTTCGGCATCAGTCAACCCAAAGTAGCCTTGTTGCACGGCACCGAAAAAATGAATCCAAAACTCAGTTTCATGGAGGATTACCGGGAAATGCTAAAACTCGGACAAGCCGGCGAATTTGGGGATGCCATCCTCGCGGGTCCGTTGGATTTATTCTTAGCCATCAATCCCGAACTGGGTAAAATTAAGCAGGTTGACTCCCCGATTTCGGGCGATGCCGATATTTTAATTTTCCCAAGTTTCGTTTCAGCGAATATTTTTTACAAAAGTATGGTTACCTTTGCACACGCAGAAATCGGGGGTATGTTGTTCGGCACCGAAAAGCCGGTAGTACTCACCTCTCGTAGCGATAGCGCCGCAACGAAGTTCAACAGCATCGCGTTGGCGTGTTTGATGTAAGATAATTAATGAACTGCAATTGACGAGATGAGATCCTTCACTTCGCTTTGCTTCGTTCAGGATGACACAAAGAGTTATAAAATGGCAAAAAACAGAAGACCACATCCCATTCTCGAAAAAATTCAAATTACCGACATCGCTGCCGAGGGGAAAGCCTTGGCGCGCATAAATGAAAAAGTAGTGTTTATCCCGCACGTCATTCCCGGGGATGTAGTTGATTTGCAGGTCACCAAGAAAAAAAGTGCATACATGGAAGCACGTGCCATTCATTTTCATGCATATTCGAAAGACAGGATAGAGCCGGTTTGTGAGCACTTTGGAACCTGCGGCGGATGCAAGTGGCAAATGTTGCCTTACAGTCAGCAACTCGTGTTCAAACAAAAACAGGTGATGGACAATCTGACCCGTATCGGGAAAATAGAACTGCCTGAGATTACACCAATACTGGGATCTGAAAGTACAGAATTTTACCGCAACAAACTGGAATTTACTTTTTCCAATAAAAAATGGCTCACTTCCGAAGAGATGAATCTCGGCCAGGAACAAAACATGAATGGCGTGGGTTTCCACATTCCGGGCATGTTCGACAAAGTACTTGACATCCACAAATGCTGGTTGCAGGATGACATTTCGAATCAACTGCGAAATGAGATCAGAGATTATGCCTTCAAAAACGAACTGACTTTTTTCGATTTGAGAAGACAGGAAGGTTTCCTGCGTACCATGATGGTGCGTACCAGCACTACCGGCGAACTGATGCTGATTATGGTTTTCTTTCATGAAGACAAAGCTGCCAGAGAAGCCTTGCTGCAACATCTGGCTGATAAATTTCCACAAATCAGTTCTTTGTTGTACATCATCAACTCCAAAGCCAACGACACCATCACCGATCAGGAAGTATTTGTTTTCAAAGGTTCCGACTGTATTTATGAAGATATGGAAGGACTGAAATTCAAAATCGGGCCGAAAAGCTTCTATCAAACAAACTCCAAACAAGCCTACGAACTTTACAAAATCACAAGAGCCTATGCTGGCCTTACCGGAAATGAGATCGTATATGACTTATATACTGGAACCGGTACGATTGCCAACTTTGTGGCACATCAGGCTAAACAGGTCATCGGTATCGAATACGTCCCTGAAGCAATAGAAGATGCCAAAGAAAATTCACGACTGAACAAAATCGACAATACATTGTTTTACGCAGGAGACATGAAGGATATCCTGAATCAGGAATTCATACTGCAACACGGTAAACCGGATGTGATTATCACCGATCCGCCACGCGCCGGAATGCATAATGATGTGATTGATGCAATCCTTTTTGCCGCACCCAAACGTGTTGTATATGTAAGCTGCAATCCCGCAACACAGGCACGCGACCTAAGTCTGCTCGACAAAGCTTACCGGGTTACCAAAGTTCAACCTGTGGATATGTTCCCGCACACCCACCACGTAGAAAATGTGGTATTGCTGGAAATCAGGGAATAAAACCCTCACAGCTGCAACGCGTTTATAATTTATTTAATTGATATGTTGCAGGACATCATCGTCATACTGATTATCACCGCTGCCGTGGCCTACACTGTATATGCCGTGGTCAAATCGTTGCGCTCAAAAAGTGTCTCCAACTGCGATGACTGTACAGGTTGCGACATCAAACATGAAATTCTGAAAAATTACGAAAAGAACAAAGATAAAGAACCTTTTCATTGCGGTGATTTCAACAAAAGGTGATGTATCAGCACAATTTTCTGCAAGAAAAGTTAATTATTTATTTGTTTTGCAGTTTGAAATGGTTTAAATTTGAGCAAAAGAGTATAAATAACTATAAACCACAAAAGATTAGTTTTATTCACTATTGCTCTTTTGTGTTTCCTTAGTCTCCTTTTGTACCTTTTGTGGTTAAAAAAAATTAAATACTATAATATGAAGATACACGAATATCAGGCAAAAGAATTTTTCTCCCGGTACCGCATTCCCATTACCAGGGAAAAGGTTTGTTATACGATTGATGAAGTTTCAGAAGCAGCAGGGGAACTCGGATTTCCGGTAGTAGTAAAAGCACAGGTGCTGGTTGGCGGACGCGGAAAAGCAGGCGGAGTGAAATTAGCCAAAAGCATGGAAGAAGCCAGAACAGCTGCAGGTAATATACTCGGCATGGACATCAAGGGATGCACAGTGGAGAAAGTTTTGGTAGCCGAAGGAATTAAATTCAATTCCGAATTTTACGTGGGACTCACCATCGACCGCAACTCCAAATCAGTTATCTTCATGGCCAGCGCCGAAGGAGGTGTTGAAATCGAAGAAGTCGCCAAAGAGAACCCGGATGCAATTCATAAATTCATCATCGACCCCGACCTGGGGATGACACCATTCGTGGCTCGCAAAATTGCATTCAGACTTTTTAATGATATGAATCTGGTAAAGCAGGCTGTCGACATGTTCCAGAAGCTCTATCAGCTTTTTATTAACACGGATGCTTCTCTGGTTGAAATCAATCCGTTGGTAATAACCGATGATGGCAAGCTATTGGCGTTGGATGGCAAAATGAAATTTGACGACAATGCTTTATACCGTCAGCCTGTGATTGCTGCACTCAACGAACCCGACGAAGATGAAAAGAAGGAAATCGAAGCGAAAGAAAAGGGTTTATCCTATATCCGGCTCGACGGCACCATCGGCTGTATGGTTAACGGGGCAGGATTAGCCATGGCAACTATGGATTTGATTCAATATTTCGGGGGACAACCGGCCAATTTCTTAGATATCGGAGGAAGTTCAAGTCCGCAAAAGGTGGTGGATGCGATGAAACTGCTGATGTCGGATAAAAATGTGCACGTGGTGATGATCAATATTTTCGGTGGCATTACCCGTTGTGATGATGTGGCAAGAGGATTGGTAACCGCACTGAATCAAATCGAGGTGAATATCCCGATTGTGGTTCGCCTTTCCGGCACCAATGCCAAAGAAGGACTGGAAATCATCAAACAAGCCAATCTTCCGGTGGTCAACACCATGAGCGAAGCGGCACAGGAAGCCATGCGCCTTTGCAAAGGTTGCAATCAGGAGAAACATTAACCGTCGAATTCAAAAAAACTACGCACATGAGCATATTGATCAATAAAAACACGAAATTACTGGTACAGGGAATTACAGGCAGGGATGGCAGTTTTCATACTTCCAAGATGAAAGCTTACGGAACTAACATCGTCGCGGGCGTTTCACCCGGCAAGGGTGGTCAGACTTTCGAGGGTATTCCGGTTTTCAATACTGTTGAAGATGCCGTAAAAGCTACCGGCGCCAATACATCGATCATATTTGTTCCGGCACCTTTTGCCGGCGACGCAATTTTAGAAGCTGCCGAGGGAGGCATCGAACTGGTGGTGTGTATTTCTGAAGGTGTACCAACTCTCGACATGGTAAAAGCAACCGCTTACCTGAAGAAAAAAGGTGTGAAGCTGATAGGTGCCAACTGCCCAGGACTCATCACCCCCGACGAAGCGCTGGTGGGTATCCTGCCCGGCAATATCTTCATGAAGGGAAATGTAGGATTAATGAGCCGCAGTGGTACGCTGACTTATGAAATGGTAAATCAGCTGACAACTAATGGACTCGGACAAAGCACCTGCGTTGGTATCGGCGGCGATCCGGTGGCAGGACTATACTACCAGGAGTTATTACAGATGTTTGAAGATGACCCTGAAACAGAAGCCATCGTACTTATCGGCGAAATCGGAGGTGATGCCGAAGAACGTGCAGCACAGTACATCAAGGAAAAAATAAGTAAGCCTGTGGTAGCCTTCATTGCTGGACAAACAGCCCCTCCGGGCAAGCGCATGGGACACGCTGGCGCCATCATTTCAAGTGGCAGCGGCACAGCAGCCGAGAAAATCGCGGCCTTTGAAGCTGTTGGTGTTCCGGTAGCAAGACGACCGGTAGAAATCCCGGCGCTGGTGAAGCAGTTGTTGGCGAAGAGGAATTAATAGCCCTGAGAGGGTGAAATACGCTAGCCCCGAAGGAGCGAAACATCTTAGCGAGGTGGTAACACCCCTCGCGAAAATGATTCATTTAGATATCATTCATCACGATAAGATGGAAGACACTATAAATTAATTTCGTTTTCATCATGAAGAATAAATTGAGTTTAGAATTTTATCTCCCACTGAATTCCTATCTAATCTCGAAAAAGCAAACCACCGTTTTCCTAAATCCTTAAGCGATGCACCTAAGTGATAAATTTCGTTGTTGTCGATAATCAGAAAGCGGTCGTGACTTTTATTAAAAGATTTTAGTTCGAAGTTTCCGTATTGCTCGTTGACTTTCTGCACATCGAGGTTCAATTGTTTGCTGATGGTTTTAGTAAGCAACAACACTTTTACAGCATCGCCCTTTTTCGACAAATGAATCAGTGTGGTTTCGTCAATGTAATTGTCAATAAAATAAGCACGATGCTTTGCTGAGCAGAACGAATGATTTTAGAAAATTCCGGCAGTAAAATTATAAAAATGGCGCATTTATACAACCACTTTCATTCGATCTACTTTTTTGTATA
>JARKQF010000210.1 GCA_029973975.1 Paludibacter sp. | reverse complement strand
CTCAGAGGCTACAGATCGTTCCTCGATTACTATCTCGAAATTCGATGATGGTGTTTGAACCGCCGTATACGCGACCCGTACGTACGGTGGTGTGAGAGGCGCACCGGTGGGCTTATGGCTCACCGGCCGTCTACTCGATTGTGCCCAGTATTTCACTCATAATCTGTAGTTTAATCCAACTCCAAGATTCAAATAGCTATAAGGTAAATTTCTGTCCGTATTAGTAAATTTATACATTAAAGTTCCGCCAAGTTTCACATTAATTCTTAATCTATGTCCTCCAAATCGTATAAATCCAACTGGCTCAAGCAAAATACTTTCGTCATGATAAGTCTTAAATGGTCCCGTTTCCGAAGTCCAGTCATAATAATTCTTGTCTGTTAGATTTGAATGAAGGTAACCAGCTTTTATTCCAAATCCAGTCTCAAAGTTTGAAGAATTACTTGAAATCTTTCCGAAATTTGCTTGTCCAAAATATAGTTGATAATCACCTAATAGATTTCCTGGATTCGCATCTTTGTAAGCGTTTCCGTATCCATATCCAAATCCACCATAAAGTTCAAAAATCTTGCTGTCTCCTTTATTCTTGTATAATCCAGTCGCTGCTTGAAAATAATATCTATCATCTGCTCCAATACTCCCAAATCCTTGAATTGCAATCTTATCAGTCAGTCCGTATGAAACGGTCGCATTAGCAGATGGAACTATCGAAATTCCTGCATCAATTCTCAAATCGTTTTTTTCGCTAATCAACGGAATATCAGTTGTCATAGGATGATAAACTATACAACTTGACATTATCAACGAAATCAAGAGTCCAAATATTATTAATCTATTTTTCATAGTTCGTAGGGTTTTTCTCATATTGGGCACAACGGTCTCTGGCTATGGGAAGTTTGCGACATAGCGAACCGAGAACTATCGGCAAGATAAAACTTTCTTCGTGACGACGATGTTCCGGCTACCTAAAAACCGCAAATTTCTTATAGCCAGGGTTGAACTAAATCCCGCATGCGCGGGATAGCTTGATCAAAAATACCCTATTCTTTCCGTTATACAGGAATTATTCACAACAAAAATTCTTGATATGAGAAAGAAATCGGGTTTTACCATTGTTGAACAGGCCATTGAGCTTGTTCCTGAGTTTAAAAACGTTGTCCGGAAACTTGAACAACAGGTTAC
>JARKQF010000204.1 GCA_029973975.1 Paludibacter sp. | reverse complement strand
ATGTGGAGTGCTTTCCCTATTGTCAGGGAATATATCCCCTGTTCTACCGCCAGTTCTTTGGCTGAAGCCAGACTGGCTTTCGAAGAAATGGGGAGTCCGGCACACACCTATGCGCCTGCTTACTCTGACAAAGAGTTTGATGAGATCATGCAGTACAGCAGTCACATCACGTTCAACTCGCTCGCTCAGTTTGAGAAGTTTTATCCCCGGACACAATTTTATAATATCTCCTGCGGACTGCGTATCAATCCGGAGTTTTCGGATGTCGGGACAGATTTGTACAATCCTTGTTCACCTGGTTCCCGGTTGGGTATCATCGCCGAAAATCTGGGAAAAACCTTGCCTGAAGGGGTTGAAGGACTACACTTTCACACGCTCTGCGAAAGTAATTCTTTCGATTTAGAAAGAACTTTGCTGGTTGTTGAACAAAAGTTCGGACATCTGTTCAGCCAGATCAAATGGCTAAACATGGGCGGTGGTCACCTGATGACACGTGAGGGATATAACACCGAACACCTGATACAGGTTTTAAAAGCCTTCAAAGCGAAACATCCGCATCTTCAACTTATTCTGGAGCCCGGCAGCGCTTTTGCATGGAGAACCGGCGATCTTGTCGCGACTGTGTTGGACGTTGTTGAAAATAAAGGAGTAAAAACTGCTATGCTGGATGTATCATTCTCCTGCCACATGCCCGACTGTCTCGAAATGCCTTATAAACCGGCCATCACGGGAGCCACAGATGCTATACCCGGAAAACCGACCTATCGTATGGGCGGCAACAGCTGCCTGGCTGGCGACTTCTACGGTGACTGGTCTTTCGACAACCCCTTACAAGCCGGTGACCGAATCATCTTCGAAGACATGATACATTACACGATGGTTAAAACCACCATGTTTAACGGTGTCAGTCACCCTTCAATTGGCATCTGGACAAAAGATAACGGGTTTCAACTCGTGAGGGAATTTGGATATGAAGATTACAAGGGAAGGTTATCTTGAACAAACCTCCATCCGGCAAAAAAACATTTAACTCTTTACGGAATTCCCGACTGTCAACTTCATATCAGTACCATGCTCCAGCACCCGGTTATCGATCAAAAAACGGATAACCGGCATTACTTTTTGCTCCTTAAAAGGAATAATCTTAAGCAGTTCTGCGACTGTCAGTGAATTTTGCTTTAATTGAGATAAAACAGCCAACCTGATTTGATCAAAATCCGCATCCGTAACCTGTTGTTCTTTCTTACTGAGACAAATATCACAACAACCGCAGGGTTTGGTGTTTTTTTCCCCGAAATAAGCCAACAAGACCTGACTGCGACAAATATTTTGTTCTTTTGCGTAGTCTAATACACTTTTTACACGGTTAATATAGCGCTCTTTCCTGGCATCATATACTTCTTTCCCCAGATTCAGTCTGTCAGGCGATTCTCGCTCAACCACGAAACTTACAAAAGGAGTTTTCTTACGTGGAATATACTGGATGATGTGCTCCTTCGACAATACAACTAACTCCTGATATACCTTATCTTTGCTCCATCCCAGACGGGAAGCGATGACATCTTCACTGATATAAGCCGGATCGGTAAACAGGCCCGTATAAGAGCGTAACAATATATGTATCAGCTTATCCTGATCCGGCGTAAAACGAATTGCATACAGATCTTCTTTACCTACAGTAAACAGCACACGGGAAGTATTATCCTGTTCGTCAGTCAACTCGAGATACCCTGCTTGTTGTAGAATTTTCAGGGAATTATACGCTACCAGCATGGGTAATTTAAACTTCGCACAAAAGTCAGCCAGATCGAACGGGAATACCGCATCTAATCCGTACCCTTCTGCAATCTCATAATAATCCCCGAGGGCTTTATACACTTTGCGCACCATGTCCTTTTCCGGAAAAGTATCCGCTACCCTTTTGCGCATCTTGGTCACATCGCTGTTATTGAAAAGCACCACGGCATAGGCTTTCTTTTCATCACGACCGGCTCTGCCTGCTTCCTGAAAGTAAGCTTCGAGCGAATCTGGCAGGTCTAAATGTAGCACCGTACGCACTTCCGGTTTATCTATTCCCATTCCGAATGCATTGGTCGACACAATCACCCTGGTCTCATCGTTTTTCCAGCGTTGCTGCCGGGCATCCTTGGTTTCATTTTTCAGTCCGGCATGAAAATGCTCAGCACTGATGCCGTTTTGCACTAAGAAATCCGCGACTTCTTTTGTTTTCTTACGGTTGCGCACATACACTACGGACGTCCCCGGCACCTTCCGGAGAACATTCAACAGTTGCTCCTCCTTGTTCTCAGTCGTTCTGACGATATAAGCCAGATTCGTTCGCAAAAAACTTTTTCTGAAAACATTTTTCTCCTTGAAATGCAGTTTCTCCTGAATATCATCCACGACTTCAGGTGTCGCCGTAGCGGTCAGCGCTAAAACAGGAGCCTCAGGTATAACCTCCCTGATATCCGCAATCTTCAGATAAGAAGGACGAAAATCATATCCCCATTGCGAAATACAATGCGATTCATCTACCGCGATGAGGCAGACTTTAGTCTGTTTAATTTTTTCTATAAAGATAGGAGTTGCCAGACGCTCGGGAGAAACATACAAAAACTTATACGCTTCGAACACACAATTATCCAGGGTAAGTAAGATATCCGCCTTCGGCATACCCGTATAAATTGCTGCGGCAGAGATATTTCTTTTTTTCAGGTTCTCCACCTGATCTTTCATCAACGCAATCAAAGGAGTAACAACAATACACACACCCTCCATCGCCAAAGCAGGCACCTGGAACGTCAACGACTTCCCTCCGCCCGTAGGCATTAGTCCGAGCGTATCTTTTCCTTCCGCTATACTCTGTATGATGTCGCCCTGTAACGGACGAAAACGGTCGTATCCCCAGTATTGTTTGAGTATGTCGAGATATTGTTGCATGTTTATTTTTCACAAAAGAAAGAATTGTTTACTGAATCAATTAACTGCATCTTTCCAAGAAACAACCTTCACCTGGTTTCTTTCATGATTGTCGGTTCCTCCGTAAACTAATGTTTTCGAGATCTCTCGTTTAGTTAAATTCCCAAAATAGGATAGTCCTTTAAATAAATCAAGTAAAACAGTCTGTGTCGCTTTAAATTCAATCGCATTTAATTCCGAACTCTCCTGTATAATTAAATCCACCTCATGACCTTCAGCATCACGCCAAAACCAAATATCCCGCATCATATTCCTGTGATACATCCGTTTTACATACTCCGCAATCATCATATTTTCAAATAAACTTCCTTTCAGAGGGTGGGTATGAATCTGGTCAGCATCATTTATCTTTAACAAATAACAAAGTAAGCCGGTATCATAAAAATATAATTTTGGCGTTTTTACGATGCGTTTGCTAAAATTTTCATGATATGGATAAAGCAGAAAAACCACATAGCTATTTTCCAATGCCGACATCCATGCTTTAGCCGTTGGTTGGGAGATTCCACATGCATTAGCTAACGCGTTCAGATTAAGCAATTGACCCGCACGTGTAGCACATAATGCCAAAAAATTCTGAAACAACCGGATATCTTTTATTGCAATGAGTTCGCTTACATCCCTCTGAAGATAAGTTTGTACATAATTAGCATAAAATATCTCTGAAGGAATATCCCTACTGTAAATGGCTGGATAAAAACCTTTGATTATATTTTCCAGGTAATTTTCATGAAGCAAATTTGCAGATGTCATCTCTCTGAAATCAAAGGGAAATAGTTTGAATATACCGACTCTGCCTGCAAGACTTTGCGTAATGTTTTTCATTAAATGAAAATTTTGTGAACCGGACAAAATAAATTGTCCCATTAATCCACTTTCATCCGTCAAGGTCTGAAGATATGAAAATAACACCGGAACCCGTTGCGCTTCATCAATAATAACATATTTGTCGTATTTCTGCAAAAAACCATTTGTATCCGTTTCTGCAAAAGAACGATTATCAGGATTTTCGAGACTTACATATTGATAATCCTGAAAAATTGATTTCAATAAGGTTGTTTTTCCGGATTGACGAGGACCAGTAACAGCTAATATTGGATACTTTCGGGCTAAATTCTTTATAGCATCCGTAATTTCTCTATTTATCAACATAATATCAGCATAATTTTCAGCAAATATACGGATAATTTTGAAAACACAAATACTGAACTTTGAAATTTCGGACTCTCGGTTTTGAAATTACAGAAACCTAACTTTAAAATTACAGAAACGCGATTTAATATATTTATATACGTTACAGTTGCCTTCAACTATTGACTTCGTCGAGAATCTCCTGTATATCATCTATACAACTTCCGCACACGGCGCCTGCTTCTATCGCATCGGCCACATCATCTGTTGTTTTACATCCATATTGGCTTATCGCCTCGATTATGTCGTTTCTTGTTAAATCGAGGCAGGTACATATTACCGGATCGTCTGCCATATTGTTTAATAGTTTTTGTTTCTAATTGACCAGACTTGTCAGGTTTAAAAATCTGACAGGTCAATTGTATCATTTTAATTATTTAATTGCATAACAACATCTTCACTAAAAAGTTTATGATATCCATTATTATTTATCATTAACTCTTTAACTCACTCAATATAAAAACCCAAACAGCCATAAAGGAATTTTATGCCGACTCCCATATTTCAATTCATCTGCAGCAATATAAGCCGATGGAATTCCACTAATTTGCTTATTAGTTTTTGCTGCTCCTCCAATTTCAAAAACAAAAGTATGATCAACCAAAAAATCACTATATTTAGAGGCTGTTATATCATGTTTCACTCTCAACTGATTGAAAAAGAAGGCTTCTCTTAAACTTCCTTTGTTTGGAGAATCAACATTAAACACATAAAAAAGATTGGGATTATCTAAATATATTTTTTCCGGTTTTTGCAGATAACTGACACCCTTGTTTTCTCTTCTCAATAAACTCAAAATACTACTCCGTTCCATTAAGTCTAATGCCTTGAGCACAAAATTACGTTGACTACCCATCTTTTCGGCTAGAGCTTGTATGTTTGGTGTATAGGGTACAATCTGACATATTTATATTAAGACAAAAATACAAAATAGTTTTTTGAAAAAGCAATTTTCAAGATTGTTTCTTCAAAACAACAGAATAAATTGATCCATTCCAACAAAATTAGATTTTTATTGATTTCACAATTCAATTATTGTATATTTGCACGTATTATTTTTAACGGCATGCAACAGAAAAGATTTTTCAAACATATATATCCTGTAGCTATTTTGCTGATATTACTTTGTTTCACAAACTTCCTGTTTGCTGATTCTTACTACTTTTTCGTCCAGTTTAAAGATAAAAACGACACCCCTTATTCCCTTGATAATCCCGCTGCATATCTGAGTTCAAGGTCCATTCAAAGAAGAAGTGAACAACATATTGCAATTGACTCCACGGATTTACCGATTAACCCAAATTACATCAGTCAGGTTGTCAATCAGGGAGTATTTTTTCATTCCGCGAGTAAATGGATGAACGGGATTACCGTGCAAACAACAGATTCATCGCTGATGGGGCTCATTCGCCCCCTCTCATTCGTTCAGCAAGTTTACTATACCGGTAAAATACTGACGACAGGGCAACCGGCACCGGCACTGCGCACAAAACGCATGGATCCGGAGGATACGCAAGGATTTGAACATGATGTCGAACCTGTATATGAATTGGAATACGGATATGCAGCAGCACAACTCAATCAATTAAACGGAAAAGTATTGCATGATGCGGGATATACCGGCAAAGACATCCTTATCGGAGTATTAGATGCAGGATTCAGAAACGTGAACATCAATCCTGCTTTCGACAGTTTACGGATCCAAAACAGACTATCGGGAGCTAAAAGTATCATTGATCCTTCCGTCAATGTCTATCAGGAGGATACACATGGAGCAAATGTACTGTCGATCATGGCGGGAAACCTGCCCGGACAGTTTGTGGGTGTCGCACCGCATGCTTCTTATTGGTTAATACAAACAGAATATGTGCCTAGTGAATACATGTTCGAAGTGGATTTCTGGGTCAGGGGACTGGAATTTGCCGACAGTTTAGGCGTGGATGTCATCAATTCATCATTGGGATATACCCAATTCGATGATACCACCATGAACTTCATCTATGCGGATATGAACGGGCAGGTGTCGAGAGCAAGTCGTGCTGCTTACCTTGCTTTCCGGAAAGGGATTATTGTATGTACCAGTGCCGGAAATGATGGTAACACAACATGGAAGCACATCAGTTCACCCGCTGACGCAGATGGCATTCTGACAGCGGGTGCCGTGAATACCAACGGGACAATTGCAGCTTTTTCATCTTTTGGTCCGACTGCCGACAGCAGGATCAAGCCAGAAGTCTGCGCCACCGGTTGGGGGACAACATTAGTTGATTTAGACGGCAACCTTGTATTTAATGGCAACGGAACCTCTTATTCCTCTCCTATCATTGCCGGATTAACAGCCTGTTATCTTCAGTATTGCAAACAACAATTACCACAATCATACAATGTTGACCTGATCAGACAGCATATCATTAATTCGGCAAACCGCTTCAGTTCTCCGGATAATCAATACGGATATGGGATTCCTGATTTTCAACATGTACTGTATCAAACAGCAACGAACAACCGGAATGAGATTAAATCTGATTTCCCTGTTAAACTGAAATATCTGACAGGAACCGGAGAAATCAGGATAATAAGACAGGCTACGTTTGAAAATGAGGAACTATGTTTACAAATTATAACATCCACCGGAAAAATAATATTCCGGCAACTACTCGGCAATTCAGTTGAGACTCTGAATATCAGCCACCTGCCAGCCGGATTTTACCTGGCTCAGATAAGTTGCCCGGGGTACTCACAAGTCTCAAAGATTTTAATTCCTTAAGTAAAATTCCATGGAGAAAGAAACATATAGTTTATCTCAACTTACACGTTTTATCAATCAGGTATTCAAAGTCAATTTTGAGTCCCCGATCTGGATTAAAGCAGAAATCAGCGAACTCCGCGAGGCTTCAAACGGACATTGCTATCTCGAATTCATAGAAAAAGACCCGGATACAGACACCTTAATTGCCAAAATGAAAGCCAACATCTGGGCAAACACCTACCGTATGCTGAAGCCCTATTTCGAAAGCAGTACCGGTCAGCAACTACATGCCGGCATCAAGGTATTGGTTTCGGTAACTGTGGATTTTCATGATGTATTTGGTCTGAGTCTGAACATACGCGATATTGATCCTACCTATACCCTCGGAGAACTCGCTAAAAGGCGACTGGAAATCATCCGTCAGCTGGAAAAAGACGGGGTAATGGAAATGAACAAATCGCTGGAATTGGCTACGTTACCAAACAGAGTCGCCGTAATCTCCTCTCCGACAGCTGCCGGATACGATGATTTTTGTAATCAGTTGGAAAATAATCCCGATGGATTTGTTTTTTATAAAAAATTATTTCCAGCCATCATGCAGGGAGATATGGCAACAGGTTCAATCATCGAAGCCTTAGATAAGATTTATGAATATGCCGACCTGTTTGATGTAGTAATTATCATACGGGGAGGAGGCGCAACTACCGATTTAGCTTGTTTCGACTCCTACGAACTAGCATTAAACTGCGCCCAATTCCCTTTGCCGATAATTGCAGGTATCGGGCATCAGCGGGATTTATCCATCGTGGATATGGTAGCGCACACCTCTGTTAAGACACCTACAGCCGCTGCTACCTTGCTGATCGAAATGATGGAGGAAGCAAAAAACAGGATGACGGATGCATATACCGCAATTTACCAATTGCTCAATCAAAGAATACAAAATCAACAACAAAAGATAGCCGACATCAGCTGGAAAATCAAGCACGCCTTGCTCAATAAAACAGCAAATAAGAAATTAACTCTGGAACGACAAAAATCGAGATTAATTCAGGCTATCCGACTCACCATAAGTGCGCAAAAAAACAAACTGGCTTTGATTGAGAATAGCGTCGAGCGGCATTCTCCGGCATTTTTATTAAAATACGGTTACACCATTACGACTATCAATGGTAAAAGGATTAGTTCAGTAAATGACGTGCAGGACGGTGATACAATAAAAACCTATGTGAGCGATGGGGAAGTAAAAAGTATTGTTGAAAAATGAAAACTCTAGTCGCCCCCCTTAATTGGGGATTAGGTCATGCTACCCGATGCATACCCCTGATACAAAAGCTGCTTTCGGAGGAACATGAAATCATCATCGCTACCGACGGCCATCCGCTGGAATTACTCAAAACAGAGTTCCCGGATTTGTTGTATGTAGAACTACCATCTTACAAAATCCGCTACAACAAGGGAAAATCACAACTTACCGCCATGATGCGGAGTATCCCTGTTATGCTATGGGGCATCATCCGCGAGCATCATCAATTAAAAAAAATCATCCGTGAACATCAGATCGAGCAGGTAATTTCCGATAATCGTTTCGGACTTTGGAACAAACACATCCATTCAACCTACATTACCCATCAGCTGATGATTAAGATGCCGAAAGGGTTGGAGTTTATGACCCCTGTTATCTGGCTCGGACACCGATTTTTCATCAACAGGTTCGATGACTGTCTGATTCCTGATTTTGAAGGAGAAAAAAACCTGAGTGGAGATTTATCCCACAAATATCCTTTGCCCCGTCATGCCCGGTTTATTGGTCCGCTTTCACGGTTTACTCAGCTTTCAACTCAATCACCAATAATTCCCGGTTTGAGATTTGATACCGTTGCACTTGTTTCCGGTCCGGAACCGCAACGCACAATTTTCGAACAACAGCTGATCAGGAGATATAAAAACACAGCTGAAAAGGTACTCCTCATTCAGGGATTACCGGCGAATAAAACTTCCGGACAAATAGATGAAACACACGAAAACATGACCATCCTGCCTCACCTCGACACAGATAAACTGGCAAACATACTTTTACAGGCAAAAAAAATTATTTGTCGATCAGGGTATAGCACCCTCATGGATTTGCATGTACTTAACTGTTTGGATAAAGCCGAATTAATCCCCACTCCGGGTCAGACTGAACAGGAATACTTAGCCCTATATCACAAACAAAAAAAGAGAGCTGCCGAAACAGCTCCCCGTGTTAACTAAACTAAACCAATCTATTTAAACCTATCTTCTGCCTGAATTATTATTTGAAGAAGTGCTTCTTCCTGATCTTGAATTATCAGAAGATGACTTATCACTATTCTTTTTAGACTCTCTTGGCGAGGTACTCACCTTCGCTTCTCTTGACGGTGAGGTCTTGCGTTCAACCCGCGGAGCAGCTTTTACTTCTTTCGCAGGAGGACTAACTCTTACTTCCCTTGAAGGCGACGGTGTACTTTCCCGCTGGGGCGTAACCCTGATTTCTCTCTGTTGTGCCGGCCGTTGAGGAGTTACCCTGACATCCCGTTGCGGTGTAGCCGGTCTTCTTTCAGATGGATTTATTCTGGTGTCTCGTTGCGGTACCCTCGCACCCGGATTGGCTTGTCTCCTGTCATTTTCGGAATAAGTCGACTTGCGTTCTCTTACATCCGGCTTTCTTCTTTCTTGATTATATTCAAACTGACCTTTGTTTCTGTATTGTCGGTTACGGTTTTCAAAACGTCTGTCGCTATGATCCCTCCAGTAGTCATTGCGCCGGTGGTGACGAATTATGTCCACATATACCGGGAATCGCAAGCTGGTTGTATAGTAATAACGATGATGTACATCGACAAATACGCTCAAATGATTAAAATAATGATGAATCGGCAGGATAGGTCTCAACCTGTAATGAGTCGGATAATATCCCCAGTAGTAGTTGGAAACATATACTACCTGCGGTCTGTTCCAGAGTGAATTTAAAATCCTGGGGCGTTTATGAAATACCGGTTCCAGGATGTAATCATTTCCATATAAATAAGGGTCACCGATAATCTGAATATAATCTCTGTTATAAACATCTCTGCCTATAACAACAGTAGCAACATCCTGATAGTAATTATTTCCCAGTACCGCCTGAATCAAAATCACATGGGCATTACGGTCATACTGTTTAAGTAATCTCAGGTAATCCACATAGCCATCATTATTCAAATCCAGATTTGAAACCTGATTTCTGTAGTCATTCAGTTTGTTTTCAAAATCATCAATTGTTCGTGATTTGGCAAATACTGAAGCAACAGCTTCCAAATCGAGATAATCACTTACATCATAACGATAACTTCTATCGTCGTTGTAATTATTTTGTGCCTTGGGTTGATTAATAAGGAGCATCGTCATCAACACTACTGACAAGCTGGTGTATATACGTTTCATAACATGTATTTTTTAAAGGTAAGATAACTAAAAACTGTTTTATCACTGTGCACGTCATGAGCATTTCAAAATACATGCCAGTTTTTTTTGAACCATATAAGTCACATGAGTAAATTTTAGTTTTTTTGAATAAACAACATTTATCGGATGTGTTTTTTACCTAATATTTTATCGCATGATATCAACATTTTATAATAACTTTTGATTACTCATGTGACTTATATGGTTCAAAAATATTATATTTGCAAATAAAAAATTTGAACTCCTTAGACTTATATATTGCCATACCCATTGTACTGGGTTTTTTGATTGGTCTGTTTCGCGGATTAATCCGGGAAGTTATTTCTCTCATTATCATCATTGCCGGTATATATTTAAGCAAATTGCTGGCTCCGCTTTTAGTACAACTGATGGTTGTTTTTTTCGACATCAGCATAAAAGCAGCTCAACCGCTGGCTTTCGTTCTGGCATTTGTTCTCATCGTAATCGGTTTGATTATCATTGGCAAAATTATCAACAAGATGATTCA
Organism: Paludibacter sp.; assembly: GCA_029973975.1. Lineage (GTDB taxonomy): Bacteria > Bacteroidota > Bacteroidia > Bacteroidales > Paludibacteraceae > Paludibacter. The sequence goes on along the minus strand of JARKQF010000204.1, from coordinate 4,053 downwards.
CGCTTTATCGCTCGGTTTCATAAACGCGATTTTAGGAGGCCTGTTAGGGGGAATTAAATTAGCTTTACTTGTCAGCGTAATGCTCATCCTTACAGATGCATTAGATGAAAAAATTAATTTCATCAATCCGGGAACCAGAGAAGAATCTAAGTTTTATAAGCCGGTTAAGAATATGGCTCCTGACCTGTGGAAAGAGATTCGCGAAAAACAGGATTGATATGCTTGAGCAGAATTTCTCGGGACATAAGCTGGAGTGTGGATGTGATGAAGCCGGTCGGGGATGTCTGGCTGGTCCTGTTGTAGCAGCAGCCGTTATCTTACCGGAGAACTTTCAGTGCGAATTGCTGAACGACTCTAAACAACTCTCGGAAAAGCAACGGGATCAACTCAGGTTAATCATAGAGAAAGAAGCACTTGCATGGGCTGTAGCTGAAGTAGATAATCACGAAATTGACAAAATTAACATCCTGAATGCTTCAATATTAGCCATGCACAGGGCAATAGACAAGCTAACTACAAGTCCTGAATATATTATTGTTGACGGCAATAAGTTCAAACCCTACCGGGAAGTTCCACACAAAACCATCGTTAAAGGCGACAGCAAATATTTATCCATTGCAGCGGCATCAGTATTAGCCAAAACACACCGTGACGAGCTGATGTACAAACTCGACAAACAATTTCCGGAATACGATTGGAAACAGAATAAAGCCTATCCCACCAAAAAGCACAAAGCGGCAATCAGGGAATTCGGGGTGACGGGTTATCACCGGCTGACATTTAAATCGGATTAGAACGGATATCCGATTGCAATGTGTAAAGCCACATCGTTAAAGGACTTGGGAAACACCCATCTAGGAGTTGTAATAGCAGCCGGGTCATGCAGTTTCACCCCCATATCCACCCGGAAAAGAAAGAAGTTAAAGTCCATACGGAGTCCAATGCCATAGGCCAACGCGATTTGCTTCCAGAACGTATCCGGCTTAAACACGCCACCGGCCTGGTTATCATATTCACGGACTGTCCAGATATTTCCCGCATCAGCAAAGATCGCACCTTCGAGCACCCAAAACATCTTTGCCCGATATTCGAAATTTAAATCCAGTTTTATATCGCCAACCTGATTATAATCCCTTCTTCTGTTTGTACTGAAACGTTGATAGGATCCTGGTCCGAGCATGCTCTCCCCCCAGCCCCTGACACTGTTGGCGCCTCCACTGTAAAATCGTCTTTCAAATGGAATAATTTCCGCATTTCCATAAGGCAATCCTGCACCAATACCCGCATGATACACAAATTTGTTGTTTTTATCAATTATCTGATGAAAGGATGTATTGATTTCTCCCCTTACGTATTGAGAAAATCGAATGTTAAATGCACGGTAAAAACCATTGACGTCGGCAGGAATATCCAACAATTTATACAGTCCAAACAATGCATTTCCAGCACTTTCCACGCCATAGCGATATGTAAAATAATTACGAAGCGGTCTCGCCGGATTGTAACCACTGACAGCTGTACTGTAACTCATCCGCATAATCATGTAATTATCATAATTATACTTATTATACAAGCCACTTTCGATGAAAGCGGACTTAAATTCGGAAGAAATCCAGGGGAAATGCACATAACTGACATCCACCAAATCCAAATTGTGATTTTGCCGGCCCTTCATCCAGTTGTACTTAACTCCTCCTCCGACATTGGTCGAAGAAAACTCCCCGGGTCTAAACTGATAATTGAAAGTTCCCCTGAACTCAGTAGAGCCCTGCAAGCTACGACTATAAGTGTCATCTATAAACGGAAGAATAGTCCTCGGCACGCGAATACCAGCCTGCCCTCCCCATTCCTGCGCAATGACATCACCCTGACGTTCCAGCGCCAAACGACCCTGCAAAGTCAACGATTCCGCACCTTTGAAGAGATTCCGGTGAACCACACCCGCATTTCCGGCAGCTCCCCAATAACCTTCGGTAAATGTAATTTCAGCCTGAGAGGTAAAAGTAAATGATTTTGCTTCCGCAATGGTAATCAAGCATTGCAGAGAATCCGGTGCAGTTTCGGTAAAACTGATATGTGTGTATTTCACCGGAGGCAGGGTATTCAGTGCTGCATAAGTTTTTTCCACATCTGCATCCGAATAAAGTGTACCAGGCTTCACGAAGGTACTCGAAACCAGGGCATTAAATGTAAGAAATTTATCTTCGGGACCAATAACAACGTAATTCCCGGTTTGAATTGTATCGATAGGATCCGGTTTGTTACTCGCCAGAATAGTACTTACTGCCGGATTAAGGTTATAAATAACCCTGCTGATGTAATATTGCTTAAAAACTGTTTGATTCAGGGTGTCACGTTTTTCTATCAGATAATCGCGCAACTGTAATGTCACATCTACTTTGTGACCTGTACTGTCGGCCGTATAGGCCAGATAATCTTTCATGAAATTATAATAACCTTGCCGGCGCATCCTCGAAGTCAGCCTTTCCCGCTCGCTATCGAGCTGATACACATCGAACAACATATTGGGTTGTATTAGCGACCGGATGGAGTCTTTGGACAAAGTTTCAAGTTCTTCAAACGGAACATTAACCTTATACTCGTTAACCCTATAGGGCTTGTTAGACTGAATCTGGTAGGAAATCCGCGCTTTCTTGTTTCGCTTGTTTACAACTGTATTAATATCGGCATCATAATAACCTTTATTTATATGAAACCGCAATAATTGCTGGGCCGACAGTTCCGTCAGCATCGAGTCAAGCAAAACCGGCGGCTGACCGATTCTTCTTACCAGCCGGCTAAACCACTTAGTCGAATCTTTTCCCGACAGGTTGTAAATTCCCAACTGCAAACGAAATAAGCCCAGAATATATGAGTTAGGCATTTGCCGGACATACTCGGGCAAATCATTTTTATTGATTTCTTTTGCATCCGATTTAATTTCGACCTTGTTGAGCAGGAAAGCGCCATCGGGAACATGTTTAGTCGGCGAGCAGGCAACAAACAGCATGCCCGACAACAGAACAACAAGCAATAAAAGGGGAAGAAAGGTGGGATGGCTGCTTCTCATTCGATGGTTTGAAAAAAATTTGATGCAAACTTACAAAAAAATCAGGAAATTTGAGTTGTAAGGATGAAATGTTGTTTAATTATAGTTTCCTCGAGATGACAGTTAAAAGCAATACTTACAAAATTATGTTAAATTACATTCAAATCCATTGTTTTTTAATTTACAGTTTTTACATTTGCGCCCACTTTTAAGAAGGCAAACATACACTCTTTAAAAAGTAATTTTATCTACGTTTTACAACCTAAAGTTTTAGTTATGATTGAGTACATGCTTGTTGAAAATTCGATTACAGCCAGGAATGAAACCTGTTACGCTGTAGTATCCAGTTTCGGAACCAAAGATCTGGACGACCTCATCACCCACATGATAGAGGAAGGTTCCGGCCTCACCCGTCCGCAGGCCATGGCCTATTTCGAAAGACTTACCCAGTCGGTTATTCATTACATCAATCAGGGATACAGTATCGCGACACCATTATTCAGGGTACGCCCTACCATTTGCGGAACATTTAACGGGAAATACGATAAATTTGACCGGAAACGTCATCAGATAAAATTCCGTGTCACCGAAGGCCAACGATTGCAGGAATTACCAGTCAAGATACGCAAAATTGTACAAGTCAGCAATTCAAAAGAATCACCCGTCCTGTATGGATTCACGGATATATGTAGTGAAAGCATTGGAGAACTACTTACTGCAGGGGGAATAGGGGTTTTATCAGGAAAAAGACTGCACATAGATCCAAAAGATGAACGACTCGGACTCTTTTTCAGCCCGATAAATGAACCTAAAAAATTAATCCGGGTTACAACCTATTCATATAACAAACCATCTGAGATTCACTTCCTGATTCCCGAGTTGGAAAAAGGAGCATACAAACTCTTCGCCCATACCATTTCGCGCAATGGTAAGCAGATTTACTCTGGGAAGTTAGATGAAACACTGAAAGCAATCTAACAAAACAGTGCAATAAACCAGCTAAA
>JARKQF010000197.1 GCA_029973975.1 Paludibacter sp. | reverse complement strand
TGATAATTTGAAACTTGACTACCGGTGTTTTGGGGCTGGGTATTCTGGAAAAATCAGGCCAGATAACATTATTGAACAAGCTCCGGTGGATTGCATCAATGGTGCCCTTTGTACCAACGATGACCAGCGGCTTTTCCCGGCGCTGATAGTAAATGTTGTCCGCCAGAAATACAATATCACGAATATGGTCAAGGTGAGCATGGGTGACGAAAATATAATCGATCTTCTGCTGCTCCCGCAGACTTAGAACGGAGGTAACGGCGCCGGCATCGACCAGGACGTTTTGTCCTAACAGGAAGCACGTCGTCTTATAATCAGGAAGCTGCGAGCCGTTACAACCCAGCACCCGTACATTCATTAATATAGCCCCGGCAGTTAATTTCGTCGCGAAATAGCACACTTTCAAACTACAGGCAATAACTTAATATTTGTAATCATAACTTAACAAAGCCTTAACTGCCCTGCAACATGGCAATGCTATATTGTTCTCAAATTAAATTCATCATTAAAGGAGGCAGAAAATGTGTCAACAGCAAATTAGCGAACAAATAATGGATTCCAACAAAAATCTACTGGAAAACACATTGGCATTCGTTCAAACGGAAACACTTTTTTCTCATTTGTCTAAAAAGGCGCCAATGTTGAAGGCGAAGAAAAGAATTACCCACAGGTACGGGAAAATTTATAATAGGTTTTATGAAGACGACGAATTCTCCACCGAGCACATAATGGCATTATACAAAATTGCCAATCAGGACTAGTTTTCGATCAGACAACAATTGTCAATATTAAAGATGCGACCCCATTATTTTCCCCCATTATTTTCGCGACAACGGTGTCCAACAATTCGAGAAATTTTATGCAATGTTAGTATGTTGGAAGGGCAAGAGGGCCATCTGGAGAGGACCTAAAACAAGGGGGTCTTTTTGTGCTTATGGTTATGCTAAAAGTCAAAGATATTTAAGAATATGCTGATTAAAGCTTGACTTTTCATATGGGGGTCGAAATTTTTTTTTCATGACTACTCAATCCCCCACAACAAAGACAGTATTCGGAAGGTTGACTCAGCCGATATTAGGCTTGGTCGATCAATGTAACCACAAACGAAAATGCAACGCCCTGACTGATCAGGAATGGATCGAAACAGGATTATTGAGGATGCTTTCCCAAGAGCCAAGTGGCAGGGCATTTCTTCAAAA
>JARKQF010000166.1 GCA_029973975.1 Paludibacter sp. | reverse complement strand
GGAATCAACCAGTTGATGTCTTCCGACTTCAGGTTGTTTTTATCCATGATGTCGCCTGAAATACCGGCCATGTTGGTTACCGCATGTTTAAATACATACTGACCTTCCTGATAAACCGAATGTTCTTTTCTCTCAACTGTTTCAATAGAAGCAGGATGAGCAGATCCCCCGGCTTTCAGCATCAGGTGTTTACCACCTGAGCCATCAGTGCAAATCAGCGAGTCCATCACGCCCACATTTTCGGTGGTCGGTTCAACCAGTACGACGCCGGCGCCATCACCAAACAAAGGAGCGGTGGTGCGATCATCGTAATTAGTGATGGACGACATTTTCTCAGCGCCAAAAACCAATATCTTTTTATAGCGTCCCGATTCGATGAAACTGGCTGCATTCGTAAGCGCAACGATAAAACCCGAACACGCAGCCTGCAAGTCGAAGGCAAGCGCGTTTTTAACTCCCAGCTTGTCGGCCACCACAGCGGCGCAGGAAGGGAAAACATAATCAGGCGTAGTTGTTGCCACCAGAATGAGATCGATTTCTTCCGGTTTAGTACCCGTCTTTGCAAACAATTCTTCTGCAGCTTTAACAGCCATGTAAGAAGTTCCGGTGTTCGGCTCTTTCAGGATACGACGTTCCTTAATACCAACACGTGTGGTAATCCATTCGTCACTGGTGTCCATCATGGTGCTCAGTTCGTGATTATCCAGGATATATTCCGGGACATATCCACCTACACCAGTGATAACTGCATGAATTTTCGACATATTAAACAGTTACGGTTTTTTCGATAGCTAATTTTCCTCTGTAGTAGCCACATTCTCCACAAATAGTGTGGTAGATGTGTTGAGCGCCGCAGTTAGGACAAACTGCCAGTGTAGGAGCAACCGCTTTGTCATGGGTTCTTCTCTTCGCTGTGCGGGTTTTCGAGTGTTTTCTTTTAGGATGTGCCATTGTTGTATGTTTAAATTAATTATTATCAAAGTTTATATTTTGCAGGCTTTCCCAACGCGGGTCAACCTGTACATCTTCATCTATCGAATCGTCATCATCGTCTACGTCAAACAACCCATTGTCTTCCGTGTCGTCTTTCTGACGGGTAATGTGGCGTTTCAGCTTGTCGACCATAGTCTTGTTACATTCTCCCGGGGGATGAACGTGTTTGATAGGTATGTTCAACACGATGAATTCGTACAGGAACCAGGCAATGTTGATACTTCCCTCGGCTTCCGGTACGACCACGATTTCATTTTCTTCGGCATAAGTGCTACCGAATTTTACTTCGATTTTTTCCTCATGCCTGATAGCCTGCTCCATGTCGTCCAGACAACGGTTGCACGGAATCAGTATGATTCCTTCCAGCTTAAATGCCAGTTCGTATGTCGCGATTTTTTTCTGAACGGTTACTTTTGCTTTTACATTCCCCTTTTTTACCTCGGGACTGTCGATCTTAGCAAAGTAGGCATCGTCCAAATCAAATTCGAAAACCCGAACGCCCTCTACAATTTCCTTTAATATGATGTTGTATTGTCCGAATTTAGACATAGTTACTTGATGTTCTTAAAAAACCGTGCAAAAGTACAAAAAGTTTGGTGAATATAAAACATATACTGAAAATATTAACCTTAAATAGGGAAAAACCGGTGTCGAAAGCTGACATTATGCTTTCAGGATAATCCGGATGGTTGTGCCTACATTGATTTCCGAACTTTTAACAAAAATCTTCCCGCTGTGATATTCCTCAATGATTCTTTTAGCGAGCGAAAGTCCCAACCCCCAACCTCTGCTCTTGGTTGTAAAGCCGGGAGTAAAGATAGCCCTGTAATTTCTTCTTTCGATACCTTTTCCGGTGTCTTTCACGTCGATAAAACATTCTTTATCTGTTTTCGTGATATAAAGATATATTTTCCCACTGCCATCCATGGCGTCGATGGAGTTTTTACACAAATTCTCGATCACCCATTCGAACAGCGGTACGTTGAGCTTGATGAAAATATGATTCTTATCGGGGAAGTGGCATTGAATTTTTATCTTTTGAGATGTTCTGTTGGATATGTATTGCACCGCGTTCAGGATGGTTTCGTTCAGACTAACCAGTTGCAAGTCGGGCACAGAGCCGATTTTCGAGAACCTTTCGGCAATGATGCGCAGGCGGTTCACGTCTTTCGACATCTCCCCAATCATCTTATCTTCCTCATGTTTCATCTTCAGTAAATCAACCCAGGCCAGCAACGAAGAAATAGGAGTGCCCAACTGGTGGGCCGTTTCTTTGGATAATCCCACCCACACCCTGTTTTGCTCCGCTTTTTTGGTGCTCGAAAAAGCCACAAAAGCCATCAGCATAAAGAAGAAAATAATACCCAGCTGTACATAGGGGAAGTAGTAAAGTTGTTTTAGCAACAACGAATCATCATAATAAATATATTGAGAACTTTCACCCAGTTTTACCTCGATAGCAGGGTTCTTTTGTTTCAGACGATTTATTTCTTTGCGGTAAAAACCTTCAACATCTTTTGCCGGCTCTTTCACATTCTTGGATGATAACAGGTTGTCCTTTTCATCAACTAAAATAACCGGTATAGTTTTATTTCCTTCGATAATGGAGATGATAAAATCAAGATTGGTTGCCTCGTCGGCTAAGATTAACTGCCGGGTAGCTTCCGCCCAGATTTCGATTTTTCTCTTTTCTTCCTGTGCCAGTGAGTTGCCGAGTTTGTTGCTGAAGTAGGTAGATGCGACCACAATTCCCGCACCGATAATAATGAATATCAATTTAAGGTGTTGTGATATTTCCTGCATTTTAAGGGTAGAAAATAACTTGCGCATTGATTATAAATTTGGGAGCCAAAGATAAGAAAAATATGGATTATAACATCCTTATAACTATTTTAAATTATCTTTGCATGTTATTATTTTAAACTTACTTGTTTATACATCCCTGTTGGTGAGTATAAACAGCCATTCGGTTAATATTGTTTATATGCATAAATCAGGTTTTGTAAATATCGTGGGAAATCCCAATGTCGGAAAATCGACACTCATGAACGCCCTTGTCGGGGAACGGATTTCCATCATTACATCGAAAGCACAGACAACCCGTCACCGGATTCTGGGCATTGTCAACGGCGATGATTTTCAAATTGTATATTCAGATACGCCGGGTGTGTTGAAGCCCAATTATCGTTTGCAGGAATCTATGCGTAAGTTTTCGAACTCTGCTTTAACAGATGCAGATGTGTTATTATATGTTACAGATGTCATCGATTCAAACGAAAAAAATGCAGATTTCATTGAAAAAGTAAATGAAAATCCGGCCTACCTGATTCTAATCATCAATAAAATCGACCTGATTAACCAGGAAAAATTAGAAGCGCTGGTTGATAAATGGAAACAATTGTTACCCCGGGCCGAAATCTTCCCCATATCGGCGCTTGAGAAATTTAACGTGACACCACTGTTTAACCGGATTAAAGAATTATTACCGGAATCACCACCGTTCTTCGATAAAGACCAACTGACGGATAAACCGGCACGCTTTTTCGTGAATGAAATTATAAGAGAAAAGATTCTACTACATTACGATAAAGAAATTCCTTACGCCGTGGAAGTGGTGGTAGAGCAATTTCAGGAAGAAGACAAACTGATCCGGATCAATGCCGTAATTAATGTAGAACG
>JARKQF010000155.1 GCA_029973975.1 Paludibacter sp. | reverse complement strand
TATTTCCTTGTTCGTTACGATTCGTTCTTATGATCTCTCAAAAAAAACTAAATTGACGTGGTATAATGTTTCTTTCCCTTTTATTATAATATTATACTACTTTTCGTCTTGTCATTGTTTAATCATTTCAAAGATCGCTCTCTTGTTGCACATTTCCTCTCGAAATGGACTGCAAAATTAGTTGGTTTATTTCAATCTGCCAAATAATATTTCAAAATTTGACAAATAAAAATCAACCATGAATATTATCGTTCTGATAATGTGAACAGTTAGATTGAAAACTTTTTTTGAAAAATTTCCAATAGGGCCGCTTTTACCCTCTCCATATCTTGTTTTTCTCCCAATTCTTTCTCTAGTGAAGTTACTCCTTTGTCGGTAAAGCCACATGGATTGATGTGTCCGAAGTAACTTAAATCTGTATTTATGTTCAATGCAAATCCATGCATAGTTACATATCGAGAACTTCTGACTCCGATGGCACAAATTTTTCTTGCCTTATTGGTACCGGTATCCAGCCAGACACCGGTTGCACCTTCCAGTCTCTCCGATTCAATATTATATTGTTGTAGCAAATCAATGATACAGGATTCAATTCTGTGAATATATTCCTTTAATCCGATTCCGAAATTAGCCAGGTCGAAAATAGGATATCCCACAATCTGACCCGGACCGTGATAAGTTATGTCGCCTCCCCGATTAGTATGTACAAATTGCGCATTGTTGGCTTGTAACTGGATGTAATTAAGCAATAAATTTTGTTCGTCTCCACTTTTACCAAGGGTATATACATGTGGGTGCTCACAAAAAATCAGGTAATTATCCGTTTCAAGTTTCTGAATCTTGTGGGATATAGTTTGTGCAAAAATTGATTCCTGCTCTTTCCATGCTTGATTGTATTCTATCAGACCCCAATCAACCGGTCTAATTACTTTGTTCATTTTCTCTTTTTATCCTTAATACTATTGTCCGATTTATCAAAATCAACCCGTGGAATTTTATTCATCAAGCCCATAATCTGCCCCTTCCTGCGCTGTATATAGGAAGACGGACGAACCGGACTGAACCTGCGTGGATTAGGCAGACATACAGCAATCAAAGCTGATTGTGACTTACTTAATTGAGATGCACTTTTTCCAAAATACTCCAATGCAGCCGCCTCAACACCATAGATTCCGTCACCGGTTTCAATTACATTGAGATAAACTTCCATAATTCGTTCTTTCGACCAGAATATTTCAATCAGAACAGTAAAATAAGCTTCCAATCCTTTACGAAGGTAAGAGCGCTTATTCCATAGAAACACATTTTTAGCTGTTTGCTGAGAAATTGTGCTGCCTCCTTTTATTCTTCTGCCTTTCTGATTATTCTTCCATGCCTTTTTAATATCATCGAATGAAAAACCATTATGCTCCATGAACAAATTATCTTCAGATGCAACAACAGCCTGTATCATGTTTGGAGAAATCTTCTCAACAGGCACCCACTTTTTACTGTTTTTAGGCATCTCTCCATCAGCAATTGCTTCAACGGAACGAATAAGCATCAATGGTGTTACATAAACAGGTACAAACCGGAGTACAATTGTCCAACCAATTGAGATAACAAAAAATAATATGATGATGTTACGTATGAAACGCCAAAACTTTCTCCAGAAATTTCCTCTCATAAGCGGATAACTGCTATTTCATCTAAATAAAAACATAAAATGCGACTAATTTCTATAACGTTTACTTTTCATTTTTGTTAAATAAAAAGTATTTCAGATAAAAAAGAAATTAAAAAAACTCCTTTGCCGGATAGCAAAGGAGCCTTATTAATTTTGCACCGGAAGCCATTATTCGTATGCTCCCATTTTAAGCATATTCACTTCTCTTTCAGTCAGGAAACGGTATTTACCTCTGGGCAGATTCTTCTTGGTAAGCCCCGCAAAGAAAACACGATCCAAACGAACTACTTTATAACCTAACTTTTCAAAAATTCTGCGCACCACCCTATTTTGTCCGGAGTGGATTTCAATACCTATCTGTCTGAAATCATCATCCTTGATAAAATTGAGGGCATCGGCGGCTATTTTTTCATCATCGAGCATTACTCCTGCCAAAACTGACTCAAAATCAGGTATTTCAAGCGGTTTATCGAGTGTTACATGATAAATCTTCTTTTTATCATATTTCGGGTGTGTCAGCCGGGATGCCAGATCACCATCATTGGTAAGCAGCAGTACACCGGTTGTATTCCGGTCGAGACGACCAACCGGATAAATTCTTTCGCTACAAGCATTCTTAACCAGATCGAGTACCGTTCTGCGTTCGTGTGTATCCTCAGCAGTTGTAACTGTATCTTTCGGCTTGTTTAAAAGCAGATATACTTTCCTTTCAGAACGTACCAACTGATTATGGAACATTACCTTGTCAGAATGCATTACTTTTACACCCATTTCTGAGACCACTTCTCCGTTCACCGTGATCACACCTGCCTTGATAAATTCATCGGCTTCACGACGAGAACAAATTCCCGCATTCGCGAGAAATTTATTCAAACGCACCGGTTTGGTGTAATCAACTTCGTTTCTGCGGTATTCCAGTTGTTTTTTCTTGCTGTATTTAGCATTGGGATTATAATCAGATGTTCTGATTCTGGGACGACGGTTACTGTCCTGATTGTCGAACCTCGTTTCAATATAATTACCCTGAGAGGAAGAATCCCCTTCTTTCTTCACAGAAAATCTGGGACGACCACCTGCTGGTTTAAACCTGGGGCGACCACCTTCACTTCTTTCTGAAGAATATGGTCTGTTTTCATTCCTATCGGAAGAATATGGTCTGTTGCCTCCTCTATCTGATGAATAAGGCCTGTTGCCACTTTTTTCATAAGGTCTTCCTTCTCTTTGGAAAGAGTTGTCCCTGTTTTCAAAACTTCTTTTTTCGTAAGAATTTCTGTTCTCTTCTCTTTTTTCAAAATTTGGTCTAAATGATGGATAATCATTGTCTCTCGACTGATTTGGTGTATACTTTGCTCCACCCCGTGTACCTTTCAGTATTGATTTCACATCGCGTTTTTCATACGGTTTACCATCACGGCCGGCACCGGCACCCGATCTCCTCGGACTACCCTGCCAATTCTCATTGTTTGTCATTGTGTTAACTAAATTATAAATGTATTTTATTGAACTTGCAAATATCGGAATAATTCTTGATTCTGCAAAACTCTTTTTTCACTCTGTACCAGCGTATTCACATGCAAGTCTTCACCCGAATGCGCCTGTAATTGACTTTATACCTAAATATTTCCTGCAAAAATATAAATTTCTAAAATTACAAGAATAAAAAACAGCTTATAAATAGTAGATTTTCTGACATTTTAAAGAATATTTGGTTTTCCAATTTCTTTAAACTAAATTTTGTATTGAATAATTATTGTAATTTTGTGAGTTGTCTGTACAAGCTTATGCTTGAATTATCATATTCATTCACATTAACTAAATCTGAATATCATGGAGGAACAGAAAAACGAAACAGGTTGTTGTCCGAGGTTTAACCCGGAACCCTGGGAAGACAAAATCCTTAATTGGGACAATAAGCGCTTCATCAGAGACAAAGTGAAATGTCTTTTTTACATGCCCCTCAATTTCGGACAAGTAATGCAGAGGTTAGACAAAAAAATCAGTGTTTCCGGAGCTCAGACACCGGACTATTTATGTCTTGCCGAACATCCATCAAAATGGAGAATGGATATTTTCCTGGCGGTTGATAAAGAAGTGAAAAATGTTGAAAATGTATTTTTATCAGGGAAATATTATGTAAAAGTTTATGAAGGAGACTTCAGAGAAACGGAAAAATGGTGTAAAGATTACGCTGAAAAAGCGCAGAAAAAAGGAATAAAAACAGGTAAAATGTATATGTGGTATACTACCTGTCCAAAATGCGCAAAGGTTTATGGAAAAAATTATGTAGCAATTATCGCGGAAATAATATAAAAAACACATGCAACCCCTTGCTGAACGGTTACGTCCGACAACATTAGATGAGTACATTGGCCAGAAACACCTGGTTGGTGATAAGGCTATTTTACGCCAAATGATAGAATCGGGACATATCGCTTCATTCATTTTGTGGGGGCCTCCCGGTGTGGGTAAAACAACCCTCGCCCGAATTATAGCCAATCAGCTCGATCGTCCGTTTTACACCCTGAGCGCTGTTACATCAGGGGTAAAAGATGTACGTGATGTGATCGAGAAAGCCAAATCGAACCGCTTGTTTACCCAGGGTAAAAGTCCGGTTTTATTTATTGACGAGATTCATCGTTTCAGTAAATCCCAGCAGGATTCATTACTTGGCGCTGTTGAAAACGGTACGGTAACCCTAATCGGCGCCACAACCGAGAATCCTTCTTTTGAAGTTATTACACCTTTACTTTCCCGTTGTCAGGTATATGTACTGAAATCGCTGACCAATGAAGATCTGCTTGAATTACTTAACAGGGCCATCACAAGTGATCCGGAACTCAGGAAATTGACGATTTGCGTGGATGAAACAGAAGCTATTTTACGTTTTGCAGGTGGAGATGCACGTAAGTTACTTAACATCATAGAACTGGTATGTTCGGCTGAACAGGAAGGCGAAATACACATCAACAATCAGGTTGTAACCGACAAGCTACAGCAAAATCCGATGGCTTACGATAAAAACGGAGAGATTCACTACGATATTATTTCCGCTTATATCAAATCTATTCGGGGAAGCGATCCTGATGCCGCTATTTACTGGTTAGCACGTATGATTGCAGGGGGAGAAGATCCCAAATTCATTGCAAGACGTTTATTAATATCTGCTGCCGAGGATATCGGACTTGCAAATCCCAATGCCCTGCTACTCGCAAATGCCTGTTTCGATGCTTTACAGAAAATCGGCTGGCCCGAAGGTAGAATCATATTGGCTGAAACCACGATTTATCTGGCTTCATCTCCTAAAAGCAACTCAGCCTATCTGGCCATTGATGAAGCGCTTGCTTTGGTTGAGAGAACAGGTAATCTTCCGGTTCCCTTGCATCTACGTAATGCTCCGACCAAACTGATGAAGGAACTGAATTACGGCACAAACTACAAATACTCACACGATTATCCCAATCATTTTGTAGCTCAGCAATTTCTTCCGGATGAAATCACCAAAGAAAGTATCTGGAAAGTACAGGAAAATCAGGCAGAAAAAAAGCTCGGAGACTGGCTCCGGGCTTTATGGAAGAACAGGTATTGATTTATCAATCAATCGATACTGATTGAAGAACCTCCTGATTTATACTGTTTTACATAAAACGGTTTTCTGCCTGTTTTGAAATGACTGGCCCCACTCACATCCACAATCAGTGAATCTGATACATTGGCTTCGATTTGACTGGCAGACACACCGAATACTTTCGCATTTCTAACCAGTAAATCATCTGCTTCAAGTTGAGATGCTCCAGAGACATCAGCATATAATTTATAGGCATGCCCATCTATTTCTGCTTTGGAGACACCTGACAAATAAACTTTCAAGTCCTGCGCTACACGTAAATCCAGATTGGCCTGACTTACACCTGATAGTTCAATTTTCATATTTTCAGCAGTTATTTTACCAAAAGAATTAATCTTACAAGCTCCGCTGGCCACAATTTCAGCTATATTTCCGGTAGAAATGCGTACTTTTGCCGGACTGTTTACATGCAATTTTCTGGTATACAGCTTCAGAACTCCCCTGTCGTCCACTTCGGTAATCAGATAGGGTAATAAAGACGGTCTGCTGCTTACCCGTACAGATTGAACTGAATCCTGCGTCAACTCGACTTCAATGTTGCCTGAAATTTCCAACCCGTTGAAAGCTGACACCATACGCATTTCATCCACGAAATCTTCTTCATCATTCGACCAGTAGATTTCAAACTTGTCAAAGTCTGCATTTCCCAGATTAACAATGGTTTTCGCACTAAGTCCGGCAAACATAAAGATGCCGACAAACCATAAGATAACCATCACCCAGCTGAAAGCGCCTGAACTCCTTCCTTTTCCGGTTATAATTCTGATCGCCCAGTATATTAGCATAAATATAGGTATACCAATAATCAGTAACAAGGAAATAACCATTAAAACAGCCCGGTCGGGTGAAAAAATGTTCAATTCAGGAACAATTCCGGTAAAGATAGACGGATCAAAAATAAGAAATGAAAGTAACAGCAACAATACGCCAAGTAGAACAAACCCTACAAATCCCATGATTGCGCCGATGAAGCCAAGCAATACTTTAAACACGGCACGGATTACTTCACCCAGTTTATTTCCTACTCCGGTTGCCGATTCTTTAAACTTATCACTCTCAACATAATTTTTCAGGTTATTGATTTCCGATTTGATTCTTTCAGCCGTCACATCTTCTCCCTGCATTTCAAGTTTTTGCGAAATAGTTTTGGCTGCGGGTACGATTAACCATACGACCAGGTAAATCGGGATAATGGTTCCCCATCCCAGCAACAAAATAAGAATCATCAACACCCTTACTAATACCACATCCCAGCCGATAAAAGCAGCTAAACCGGCGGCAACACCACCCAATACTGCTCCATCCGGATCGCGGTAAAATTTTCTTTTAAATCTGCCACTTTCTGTTTTGGCCGAATGCTTTGTTTCTTTTTCTGTATCTTCCTCTTCGCTGAATTGATTTGGTTTACCCAGAATATTAATCACTTCTTCGACATCCTGAATATTAATTACATTTTTACCTTTCTGAAGTTTTTCGCTGAAAAGTTCCGAGATACGGCTTTCTATATCAGCCATTACCTCCTGTTTTTCATCGGGAGACAAACGTTCTTCAACCTCATTCAGATATTGCTGTAGTAGTTCATAGGCATCATTATCAATATGATAAACCGTATTATTCAGGTTTATCGTCAATGTTTTTTTCATACGTTTTAATTTTACTTTTCTGTTATGCTTTTAATTTACTGATAACCTGGTTAACTTCTTCCCAGGCATTTTCAAGTTCTTCCAGAGCAAGTTTTCCTTTCTCTGTCATTTCATAATACTTCCGCGGAGGTCCCTGAGAAGATTCCTCCCAACGGTAGTCGAGCAAATCCGCATTTTTTAAGCGCGTTAATAAAGGATATAAAGTTCCTTCCACAACTATCATTTTCGCATCCTTCAGTTCGGAAATGATATCGGATGCATAAGAGGCTTTCTTTTTCAGAATAAGCAAGATGCAATATTCCAAATAGCCCTTTCGCATCTGGGATTTTATATTATCTGCGTTCATTTTAATAATTCTAACACTTTAATTCTCAATACATACTCATACTTCGATTGAGAAAGCTCCGATAGCACTTGTGTCAGATTTGATTTTGCCTGATATAATTCATATACCGATGCCTTACCGGCTTCGTATTTTTGTTCAGCATACCGGTACGCTTCTTTCGAAGCAATTTCCGATTTTTGAGCAGCTGTATACCTGGCTTGTGCTGCCAGGGCATTTTGATATGCCTGCTGAATGGTTTTCCGAAGTTCCAGTTTAACATTCTCAATATCCAACTTACTGCTTTCGATCGCTATCTTCGAAGCTGATACCCGGTTTTTAACTTCAAAACGGTTAAAAATGGGTATCTGAAGACTAAAACCAACATTGGTACTGAGGTTATCATTTAGTTGCTTATTAAAAGCATCATTGGGAGTTCCACTTAAATTATAATAACCCGTACCCACCTGAGCACCAAAACTCAGTGAGGGGAAAAAAGCGGACCGCGCGATATCCGCATTTTTCATATTGCTCTGAAGCCGGTATTCGGCCCCTTTAATCTCCGGTCGGTTCTGAACAGCAGAACGATACACATCTTCAGCTGATAAGAGTTGTTGTTCTGTTATCATAACATCACCGGGAATTTCCACATCAAAATCCTCAAAATTATCGAGTTCGATAATCTGAGCCAGATCCAACAATGCAAGCTTGTGGTTATTTTTTGCCTGTGTCAGATTCAGTTCTTCCTTGGCTAACTGCGCTTTTAATTCGTACAGTTCACCTTCGGGCTGTTTTCCTGCATTAACAAGTGCAGTTTTTTGTTCAATTTTTTGCTTAGTCAGTTCCAATTGCGCTTCCAGTGTTTGCAAATTTTCTTTGTATAGCAACACCTGTAAAAAAGCGACCGTCACATTCAGTTCAATATCCGACTTGATTTTCTCCAAATCGGCTTCAGATGCTTTCATCTCTGCCTTTCGGGCATCAATATTATATTTCATCTTCATCCCGTCGAACAAAGTAATACCACTGGAAATATTAAATGACGTCTGAGATGAATTTACATTTCTGTAAGTATTGTCGGCTATCAAAGAACGACCGAGCATAAAGCTTTGTCCTGCCGACGCATTCAAATTGGGTAATAAATCCATACGGGCCTGTTCGTAAGCAATTGCTTTTGACTGACGGTTAAAGTCCTGCTGTTTCACATTCCTGTTGTTTTGCAGGGCTGTATCGACACATTGCTGTAAAGTATATATCTTCTTAGCAGACATATTCAGTGTTGCCAGTAACATGAGCACCCCTATATATAATAGTTTTTTCATTCTTATCAATTTATTAAATGCTTCTTGTACCGAGGAATTAGTTTACAGCAGCCGGTTTCTTTTCAATAATTTCAGCTCCGCGTATTTTATCTTTTAGCGTCAACCCACTCTTGATTTCGATGTTGATGCCATCGGATAATCCTGTCACAACCTGTTTCTTTTCAAATGTCTGAGGTTCTTCTGTTTTCAACACATGCACAAAGGTGGTATCCTGACTGAATTCCAGGCAACTCTCCGGCACAATTAAAATCTGCTCGGCACGGTCAAAAATTATTTCGGCATTGGCACTGTAACCGGCACGGATGAACACATCATCGGGAACTTTCACAGCAGCTTTCATATCGAACATGATGGCACCATTGCTTTCAACACCTTTTGGGGCAATGTATTCCAAAACAGCGTTTAATCTCACATCCTGAATGGCTCCAATAGTAATCTCCATCGGCATGCCTTGTTTAATACGTCCCACTTCAGTTTCGTCGAGTTTACCAACAAAAAGCATATCATTCATATTGGCAACCGATGCAATGGTTGTTCCGTCGTTGAAGTTATTCGACTGAATCACCGAATTTCCAACTTTTACCGGAATATCCAGAATAGTTCCGTTGATAGTTGAACGAACCAGTGTGTTACTCAGCAAGGTTTTATCTCCTGTAATCCCGTCGCGTGTCAGACTCAGGTTGTCCTGTGCAGCTTTCAATTCAGCTTTATCGTTTTGATATTGCAACTGACTTTTTTCAAATTCTTCACGAGAGATTACCTTCTCCTGAAATAATTTTTTGTCCCGTTCAAAATTACTGTTACTCTGATCAAATGCCAGTTGCGCTTTCACCACCCTCGACTCAGCACTGTTGAGCGTAACCATATCGGGTATAAGCTTGATTTTCGCAATTACATCACCCGCCTTAACAACATCGCCGGCTTCTTTATAAATCTCTGAAATAATACCTGATAACTGCGGTTTAATAAGAATTTCGTTGCGTGGTTCTACCTTACCGGTTGCAACGGTTTTCTTTTCAATTTTACCCTGAGTTACTTCAACAACCTCATATCTGATGACTTTAGGTTGCGATTTTTTCCATAAAAATATAAAAGTGCCGATAACACCTATTGCCAGCACAGCAATTATGACAAATCTGAAAACTTTTTTCATATACTTCTTATTATTGTCTCCAGTCACCGGTCTCCGGACACCAGTCTGATGACTGGAGGCAGATGACAGTCGTCGTTTATTATTCTTCTCTTATTGCTTCGATTGGTTTGATTTTCATAGCCCGGTTGGCCGGAATAAATCCTGCCAGTGTTCCGATAATCAACAAAATTAACAAGGCACCGAGTCCAACTCCAAATCCAATCTGAGGATCTTTGATAATACCGGTTGAATTTTCCAGCAATTTCCCGGCTAATGATAATACGCTGACACCAAACATCAGTCCGGCTGTACCCGCCATGAGAGTTAACACAATGCTCTCAGTTAAAATCTGACTTACAATAACACGTGGCGTAGCGCCCAAAGCTCTCCTGATTCCAATTTCACGGGTTCGTTCACGCACGGTAACCAGCATAATATTACTTACCCCTACCGCTCCGGCAAACAAGGTTCCGAGTCCAACAATCCATATCAGGGAAGAAATTCCGATTCCCAGATATAGAAACATGGTAAACTGATCTTCCATATTCATTCCCCCGACCGCCGTCGGATCATCAGGCGAAATATTATTGGCTGTTTTCAGGGCTGCATATACTTTCTTCTCCACCTCACTTACCTTTACCCCTGGTTGAGCCGTAATAGCCATGAAATGGATGCTGTTTCCCATGTTAAATACCTGTTGCATAGTTGAAAAAGGTAAAATAACCGATTCCATACTATCGCCTCCGATGTTAATATTGGCATTACTTCGGGTTACCCCGATAACCTGAAAATAAATTCCTTTCACCTGAATGCTCTTACCAATAGGGTTTTCTCCGTGTGGAAACAACACTTCATAAACACGTTCTCCAATCACACAAACTTTTCTTTTTTCGGCTATATCCACATCGTTGATATACCTGCCAAAAATTAGTTTTTGATTATCTATCAGATTATAAGCAGGCAAATTACCTTTTATGTGATATGAACCCGCTTTATCGTTTCGCGTAACATTATTATTGGTATTACCTGCAAAAATCATCGGCGCCATGTATTGAATCTCAGGTACAGTGGATTTCAGTATCTGCAAATCTTTATTTTCCATGTTCCACTGCCTTCCTTTTCTGAATCCTTTATAGGGTAATGAAGTTCTGTCAGTCCAAATAAAACATGAATTGGTTGCGAAACCTTCAATCTGAGAAGTAATACCCCGCTCCAGTGCCACACCGGCTCCTACCATCACAACCAACATAAACATCCCCCAGAAAATTCCAAAGGCAGTCATCACACTACGTGACTTGTTGTGCGTGATGGTAATCCATATTTCCTGAAATTTATCTAAATCGAACATATCTCTTTCGTCTAAAGTCTAACGTCTACAGTCTACGGTCGCCAGACGCCGGTCTGCAGTCTTCAGTTAACAGACAGCGCTTTCTGTTTTTCACTATTCACTATTAGTTATTCGCTATTCGCTTAATTAATTGTCATCTCTCATCGCTTCAATCGGCTTGATTTTCACTGCTTTCCTGGCGGGCATATAACCGGCAATAATGCCTGCAACAATCATAATCATGGTCGAAAAATACACATAATTCAGATTAACCGTTGGGTTCTTAAATACCGACATACCTGAAGGATTAGCGGCTGCAGATTGTTCCAAAACCATATTAACCACCTCTGTAATACCGATTCCCGCCATCATACCCATATAACCGAATAATGCTGTAATCAGAATAGATTCCAGAATAATCGTAAAAAGTATCTGGGCCGGAGGAGCTCCAATGGCTTTTCTGATGCCAATCTCACGGGTCCTTTCCTTTACCGTCACCAACATAATATTACTCACACCCACCACACCGGCAATCAGGGTAAAAATTCCAATGACAAGCACAAAGAAACTAATCCCATTAAATATATTCATGGTTTGCAGGTAATCCTGTTGTGAATTATTAATCCACAAGGCCTGCGCATCTTTGGGATCGAATAACATCGTTTGTGAAACATTTTCTTTCAGACGATCATTAAACTCCTCATTTGCCTCTTTGGTTTCAAGTCCTTCAACAATCATCGCCATGCTGTAAAACTTCTTATTGGGATTGAAAACCATCTGCGCAGTAGAATAAGGAATATAGGCAGTACCATCGCCCCATCTTTCTTTCTTACTGTTTACACCAACCACCTGAAACATAACCTGATCAACCTTTACAAACTTCCCCATCGGAGATTCTCCCTTAAAGAGTACATCCTGAATTTTTTTATCAATCACAATTACTTTTCTGGTACCCCTGATGTCTGTTTCATTGATGAAGCGTCCGCCATCTGCCTCAAACTCTAAATTGAAAATATTTTCATAATGTGGCAAAACTCCTTTTACAGAATAAGTTCCATATTCATTTTTATAACTGATATTGAGATGCTTGTCAACTATAGGAGTTTCATTAATTGCTTCAGCGACCTCCAGTTCGACCTTTTTAAGTTCCTTCTCGGTAAAACTCAAACTACGGCCCGACTGATAGCCTTTATAAGGCAATGATGTTCTACCCGGCCAGAGCTGCACTGTATTAGTTGACCTATCACTGAAATTGGAAGTTACCCCGTTCCTTAGTCCATTACCTGCACCCATCAAAATAATCAGGATGAATATTCCCCACGAAACAGAAAGTCCCGTCAGAATAGTCCGCAACTTGTTACGCTTCAGACCCGACCATATTTCCTGTAAGATGTCCATTATAAAGTGGTTAGTGGATAGTGGTTAGTTATTGTTTGATTCGATCGTTTCGATCATACCGTCTTTAATGTGTATCACTTTTTTTGTGGCATCTGCTACAGATTTTTCGTGTGTCACGATAATGGTAGTAATACCACCTTTATTCAGATCTGTAAGCAATTGCATTACCTCTTCCGTCGTTTTACTATCAAGTGCACCCGTTGGTTCATCGGCCAGCAATATCTTGGGTTCCGAGATAATGGCACGTGCAATGGCCACCCGTTGTTTTTGTCCCCCCGACATTTCACTGGGTAAATGATATGCCCAATCTTTCAGTCCCATCTTGTCGAGATATTCCATCGCGATAATGTTTCTTTTCTTACGGCTGATTTTCCGGTAATACAAAGGTAAAGCTACATTCTCCAATGCATTTTTAAAATTAATCAGATTGAATGACTGGAAAACAAAACCAATCATTTCGTTCCGGTATTTAGCCGCCTGACGTTCCGATAAATTTTTGATCAGAATATTATTCAAATAATAATCGCCGGTATCATAATTATCAAGCATCCCCAGGATATTCAGCAGAGTTGACTTCCCCGAACCGGATGCTCCCATAATCGAAACATAGTCACCCGACTCAATATGCAAATCAACACCTTTCAAAACATGCAGCGAAGTTGCTTCTGTATAATACGTTTTATTAATGCCTGAGAGTTTTATCATAGGGATATAGTTGTAAAAACGTTACAAAAGTATAGAATCATATAGTACCTTGCAATACATAGTACTATATATTTTTAAATCATTTCATCAAAAAACCAATTAAACAACTAATATACAGATACTTAATCTATCTACAAACATCAGGAAATTAACATTTTTTATGACAATCAATAACATTTTAGTGTACAGAAAAAGAAAAAATGCCCATCAGACTTCAGGTTTCAACTCAGATTTATTGAAGATCGTTATTAATTACATGCCAGGTATCCTGCATTAATTGGGGTGTTTGTTCTGCATCATAAAGTTTCACATCAATCGGGTCATGAAAAATCATTTCGATGATACCCGGACTAACATACACGGTGTTTCGGGGCAAACGCTCGAAACTTCCCCTGATGGTTACCGGTACAATAGGGAGCAACAAATCAGTCGCAATACGAAAAGCGCCCTTTTTAAATTTTGACATTAATCCGTCTTTAGTTCGGGTTCCTTCCGGAAAAATAACCACAGAAACTCCGTTTATCAATTGTTTCTCTGCCCTTTTCAGACTCTTTTGAGCCGCAATGGGATTAGAACGATCAATAAAGACATGACCGGCTGATTCACAAGCTTTTCCCACCAGCGGAATTTTTCGGAGTTCTGCTTTCATAATCCATTTAAAGATGTTCGGTAACCAACCATACATCGCAAAAATGTCAAAAATTGATTGATGATTAGCTGCAATAATATAAGAATCTGTGACTTTTAGTTTCTCAAGACCGGTAACTTCCACCCGGATAAACAACAAATAGCAGATCAATCTGCTCCACCATCTGGCAGGAAAATGAGATACGGGACTATTGGGAAATAACGGCGCCAGTATAATGGTGGATACAGCTGTTAAAACAGTCAGTACCAGGATTACCGGCCAGGCAATTAAATACTGATACAGAAAATAGAACGGGTTGATTTTCATATACTGTTCACTTTGCCCCAACGAGCGTCAATTAATATTCCGTTACCTGCGTGATTTCTTCAATTTTTTCAGAAATTCTCCTTTTTCGGGATAACTGACTGACAAAAAGGCCGGAAACAACCACAACAATACCTATCCACTGATTAAAACCGAGTTGTTGTCCAAGTAACAACCAGGAAAAAACGGCTGTAAAAACAGGTATCAGGTTCACAAATACATTTGTTTTAGCAATTCCGATTTTTCTTACCACACCGGCAAACAGCACAAATGCTAAAACGGAAGCAAATATAGCTAACATTAATAAAGCCTCCAAAGATTTATAAGTTATTTTTATATCAGTTATGGTTGCATAATCTGTAATAAAAAATGTCGGCACGAAGAAAAATAAGCCTATAATGCTCTGATAGAGGATAATATTAACTGTTTTATAGTGTGACGAAATTTTTCGCAGGGTAATAGCATAAAAAACTGCGGAGAAAACCGCAACGAAAACAAGTATAATCCCCCAGAATCCGGTTTCCACCCCGACCTGAGGCTCGTAAATCACCATCATAACCCCCAACAGAGAAACAACAATTCCAAGTATATTTACCGGGCTGATTTTTTCTTTGAGGAATAAAAAAGCAAAAAGCGGAGCAAAGAGCGGAATAGTAGCAACAATAACAGCAACCAATGTCGGGTTTAGCATTGTTAAACTGTAAGTTTCGCCCATATAATACATATAAGGTTCGAAGAAAGCCAGCAAAACAAACCACTTCAAATCAGCGCGTTTTATGTATTGAAACTTTTTGGTTGCTTTTGCATACGCATACAATAACAAAACAGCAATGACCAAACGCAAGGTTACCAGGGTAACCGGCTGAAAGGATTCAATGGCTATCTTTGTCCAAATAAATGAAAAAGCCCAGAAAATCATCGCCAGTACAATGGCACCATACATTTTGATGTGTTGAAGCATAAATGGATTCAATTAATATTCAAGACCTGCGACTATCTTTTCCACTTGCTGATTGATATTTTGCCACGTATGGTCATCCATTTTAGCACCCAGTACTTCCACCACCTGTGAAGAAACAAAAGAGCCAATCAAGCCACATTTATCCAAAGTTAAACCACGAGCCATGCCATACAGGAATCCTGCGGCATATAAGTCACCCGCACCGGTGGTATCTATACAGTCTGCCAAATAAGGTTTAATTGTGTGTTGGGCATCACCGGACCGAACAAACGAACCGTCCTTACCGATCTTGACAACAGCTATATATGCGTGTTCCGCAATGTGTATCAGCGCCTCTTCCGGCTCTTTGCCCGTAAAAGCTTTCGCCTCTTCTTCATTGGCAAAAACAACATCTACATAATCAGAAACTATCGACTTCAGAAACTCCAGGTTTGCTTCCACCACATTATAACTGGCCAAATCAATCGAAACCAGCAACCCGGCTTCTTTTGCCATTCTGATGGCAGTATGTATCAGGTCATGATTCTGAACCAGATATCCTTCGATGTGAAAAATATCGTAACCTATAAACATTTCAGGTTTCAAATCAGCCGGTTCCAGTTCACATGCAGCGCCCAGGAATGTACAAAGCGTCCTCTCTCCATCACCGGAAACCAACACGGTACAAGTACCCGATTTTTGCTCGCTGTAACTTAAATGCGGAACAACTCCGTTATGTAAAGTATCCTGCATGAAAAACGCTCCTATTTCATCCCGGCCAATTTTCCCAAAGAAGCCAGCCTTTCCTCCCAGGCGGGTAATACCATTCACCGTATTCGAAGCCGACCCTCCGGTAGCCATTTTAGCTTCGGACAGATTAAAATTTCCCTGTATTTCGGTTACTTTTTCTGAATTTATCAATTGCATTCCACCTTTTAATAAATTCAGTTTTTTTAATAAATCATCATTCTCTATCTGCAACAAAATGTCTGTCAAGGCATTACCCATGCCTAATATTTTCTTTATCATTTAATATCTTTTTAAAATTGCTTTTTTTTGCAAAGATATTGCATAATTCAGAAAAACCTATTACTTTTGCATCGCATTTGACAAAAATGTGGTTAATTCTTCCTTAGCTCAGTCGGTTAGAGCATCTGACTGTTAATCAGAGGGTCCTTGGTTCAAGTCCAAGAGGGAGAGCAAACTGAGAAGCACTTACGAAATATTATCGTAGGTGCTTT
>JARKQF010000136.1 GCA_029973975.1 Paludibacter sp. | reverse complement strand
CTTCTGAAAAACCGTCGTTTTATTTTCGTTTTATTTCATCTTTAATCGCCTCAGCCACCAGCGGAATCCCCTCGTTGATTTTATCAACAGGTGTATTGCAGAAAGATAACCGCAGGTTGTTATTCTTTACGCCATGCGGATCGAATGTTTTTCCGGAGACGAAAACCACGCCTTTTTCAATGGCTTTCTTCAGTATTTCTGTTGAGTCAATGTTTTCTGGCAATTGCAGCCAAATGTAGAAACCTCCGCGTGGTGCAGTAAAGGTAATGCCTTCGGGTAAATTTTTTTGCAGGGCAGCTACCATGGTTTCCGCACGTTGCTTGTATTGTATCCTGACATCATCAATATAATTGTAAACAGCTCCCGACTCTACAAATTTATGCGCCAGCATCTGCGTAAAACTCGGGGAGCAGGCATCCACTGCCTGTTTGATTAGTTCGCATTTCTGATAGATATGTTCCGGCACCAGCATCCAGCCGAGACGCAAACCGGGACCCAGAATTTTGGAGAATGAACCAGTGTAGCAAACATCGATTCCGGTAGGATTCATGGCTTTGATGGTGGTCAGGTGTTCTTTGTCTTCTTCGTAATACCATAAATCGCTGTATGCATCGTCTTCAATCAACGGTATGTCCTGATTGGAGAGGATCTCTATCAATGCCCTTTTTGTTTCCAGAGTATATAATGTACCTGCAGGGTTGTGGAAGTTAGGGGTCAGATAGACAAATTTGGGTTTTTGTTCCGCATTGGCAAGGGTTTCTTTCAGTTGTTCCAAGTCAATACCATGAGCTGTTAACGGTACCGAAACGATGTTAGCCTGATAGGACTTAAAGGCAGAAATAGCGCCGATGAAACAGGGATTCTCGACCACAATCGTGTCGCCCGGATCAATGAAAGCTTTAGCCAGAATGTTGATGGCCTGCAGGGAGCCTGTGGTAATCATCAACTTGTTTTCATCAACAGGTAATCCTTTCTTTTTCAGAAATGCTTTCAATGAGGTGAGTAGCTCAGGTATGCCGCTGGTCGGACCGTATTGCATGGCGATTTGCTTTTCCTTTTCCGTCAGGTTGTTGTAAATTTCATCGATTTGATGCAATGGAAATAGATTGTTGTCAGGCATGCCTCCTGAAAATAAAATCATGTCAGGCTTGTTTGCCAGACTCATTAAGTCGCGGATTTCTGAAGAACGCAGGCTGTTTACGGATGAAGAAAATCGGGTCATTATATTTAGTTATTAGTTGTTAGTGGATAGTGGTTAATTGGTTTAAGATTTAAAAGTTTAAAAATTCAAACTTAATGTTTCTAATTGGGTTTAAATGCTTAATAGTAAATCGTAAATGAATATTAGCTTAAATGATATGGCTTATATGGTTCAAAAAATTCCTTTTGTGATTTCTTAGTTTTTCTTTTGTGGTTTAAATATTCAAAATTTAATCTCTGTTTTGGTGACATAGGCGGTTCCTTTGAAGTTGGCCAATAGCGGACCGTTTTCCTGCCGGATGTTGATGTCGCAGTGAATTAGTTTGTTGCTGCGGGATATTTCAGTGGCTTCTGCTATTAGTGTACCCGAGTTACTCTTTTCAAAGAAATTTATGGAGGCATTAATCGACAATGCTACCTTGCCGTATGAGTTTGTTGCTGCTGCAAAGGCAAAATCAGCCAGAGTGAAAAGTAATCCGCCATGCACCACACCGGCTCCGTTCAAATGACGGGTGGTTATTTCAACCTTGACAGTGGCATGCCCAGGATTACAATCAACGAGAACTATCCCGTTTTCCCGGGCAAAGTTGTCTCCTTTAAAATATTCAAAACACCTATCGCTCACGTTTAATAGTGGTTAATGGTTAGTGGTTAGTGGTCAGTGGTCAGTGGTCAGTTGTTGTAGTTAGATTCAAAAACTAACCACTAACCACTGACCACTTATATTTGGTATATATCACTCGCTTTTACCAATTTCATCTGATTTGCCTGCAACACCCGGATAACTTCCTCATTTGACTCGGAACGAATCACCACGCTGGCAGCATTGTCGAATGCGAAGGCGTACATATATTCAACCGGCACATTGTTATCAGAAAGAATCTTCAATGCCTTATGTAACCCGCCCGGCTCATGCGGTACAATCATGCAAACCACATCGGTAATGTTCACTGAAAAATGTTTCTCTTTCAGTGCTTTGATGGCTTCATCCGGCTTGGATACAATACACCTCACAATGCCAAAATCGGCTGTGTCCGCAATGCTGAATGCTGAGATATTGATGTTGTTCTCACTCAGAATTTTAGTCATCTCGGTGAGTCTCCCGGTCTTATTTTCCAGGAAAACTGATAATTGTTTGATAATCATAATTGTTTTTATTATGTCAAAAGTCTAATGTCAAAAGTCTAACGCTCTTTACTTGCTAACCACTAAATATTTCTATTGTCAATAACGCGTTTTGCCTTTCCTTCGGAACGGGCAATAGAGTTAGGCTCAACTAAATTGATTTTAGCTGAAATACCCAGTGTGCTTGCAATATTGTGTTGGAAGCGCTTTTTCAGGTTTTCCAGGGTCTTTATTTCGTCAGACCAGAACTGATCGTCGATTTCAATGTTGATTTCTAAGGTGTCGAGGTTGTTTTCGCGGTTTACCACCAGTTGGTAGTGCGGACTGGCCTCGCTCATTTCCAGCAGTACAGCTTCTACCTGCGATGGGAATACATTTACTCCGCGGATAATAAGCATGTCGTCGCTTCTGCCCATGCATTTTTCCATCCTGACCAGAGTGCGGCCGCAGGCGCATTTCTCAACATGCAGTCTGGTCAGATCTCTGGTTCTGTATCTGAGCAGCGGCATCGCCTCTTTGGTAATCGTAGTGAAAACCAATTCACCCAATTCTCCGTAAGGCAACACCTCCAGTGTTTTAGGATCAATAATTTCCGGGATGAAATGATCTTCGTAGATATGCATTCCGTTTTGACATTCGCACTCCATAGATACGCCCGGGCCGATAATCTCGCTTAGTCCGTAAATATCGAATGCTTTAATCCCAAGTAGACTCTGAACCTGTTTGCGAAGTTCATTCGTCCATGGTTCCGCACCGAAAATGCCGGCTCTCAGTTTGATATCCTTGCGGTCGATGCCTGCTGCCGCTAAACTTTCACCTAAATGCGCCGCATAAGAAGGTGTACAGGCAATTACCGTAGAGCCGAAGTCAACCATCAGTTGAAGTTGTTTTTTCGTATTTCCTCCTGAAATGGGTATAACAGATGCACCTACTTTTTCAGCTCCATAATGAACGCCGAGCCCACCGGTAAATAATCCGTAGCCATAAGCCACCTGGATGATGTCTTCTTTAGTTACTCCGGCCATGGTCAGCGAACGGGCAACGACTTCACTCCACAGTTGCAGGTCGTTTTTGGTGTAGCCTACAACCGTCGGTTTGCCGGTGGTGCCACTTGAGGCATGTAATCGAACAATCTGGTTTTGGGGTACGGTGAACAGGCCAAAAGGATAATTATCACGTAAATCGTTTTTTACCGTAAAAGGTAAATCTTTCAGTTGATCAATGCTTTTGATATCGCGTGGATCGATTCCTGCTTCCGTCAGTTTTTTCCGGTAAAACGGGACATTGTAGTATATGCGTTCAATCATTTTGACAAAACGCTCATTCTGAATTTCCTTCAGCTTTTCTCTGTCGGCTGTTTCAATAAATTCGTTCCAAACCATTTTATTTACGATTTTTTTTTTACGATTTACGATATTTTGTGTCGCCCTAGTTAAAACCCGGGGCTATATTCAATTCCCATCTCAAATGCCTTCAGATTCATCTCCACGATAGCTTCGCTTTTACTGCTGAACATGGCACGGATGCTTTCGCGAAGTTCTTCCTGAGTAAATCCCAGATAGTTGGCGGCGGCGCCAATCATCACCACGTTTTCGGTTTTGATACTGCCGGCTTCTTTCGCGATAGCTTCAGCATCAATAAACTGTACTTTTTGTCCTGTTTTTTTTATGTTCTCCAGCACTTCTTTTTCATCCGGATAATTCGAGATATTTACAAAAGGCTTTGTAGCAGTGATGATTACGCCATCTTCAGCCAGAAAAGGAAGATAACGCAAAGACTCCATGGGTTCCAGCGAGAGAATAATGTTGGCTTCTCCGCGTGGGATCAGGTCAGAATAAATTTCCCTGTCGGATATGCGTAAATGCGATTCTACCGCGCCTCCGCGCTGACTCATGCCGTGGACTTCCGCCTGTTTGATAAAAAGATTTTTTTGCATGGCAGCATAATCAATAATGGCGGCAATAGTCAGAATGCCCTGACCTCCCACTCCTGCCAATATTATATTGTTGATCATCGTGTTTTATTTTTTGCTGTTTTTCCTTCTTAATGTCTGAATGCACTCGCGACAAGCCAGTATAACCGAAACGCCTTCGTAATCGAAAGCTGCTTTCAGTGTCGCGATATTTTCTTCCAGATTCTTCTTTAGTGGAACGATGGTGTGGATATGTTCTCTTTCCACTCCTATACCTTCGCAGATTTGCTGCAATTTATTAGTCCCTGCAGAATCTTGTCCGCCAGTCATTGCCGTTGTGTAATTATCGGAAATAATTAGTGTCATCGGCGTTTTATCATTCACGGCATCCAGTAAACCGGTGATGCCGGAATGTGTAAAAGTCGAATCTCCGATTACCGCTACTGCCGGATGCAAACCCGCGTCGGCAGCGCCCTTGGCCATGGTAACCGAGGCACCCATGTCTACACAGGTGTTGATGGCGTTGTAAGGAGGCAATGCTCCTAAAGTATAGCAACCGATATCGGCAAATACGTGCTTGTTTTCGTAGTTTTCAAGCGTTATGTTCAAGGCCTCGTATAAGTCGCGGTGACTGCAACCCTGGCACAATTCAGGAGGCCGGTTGGCAACAATTTCAGGAACCGGGCGGGTGATATTGGTTTTGTTCAGCAGCGCTTTGGCCAATACGTCCGGAGATAATTCGCCGGTGCGGGGCAGGGTGCCGTCGAGCCGTCCTGTGAACTTGCCATGATCGAAAAATCCGCGTAATAATTCCTCGTAAATAGGGTAACCTTCTTCCGCGATTAATACTTTTGAAAAACGGTTGCAGAAAGCTTTGGTTTTTTGCTCCGGAATAGGATATTGCGATATTTTCAGTACCGGGATATTCAACTGATGTGTCGTGTTGATTTCCATGACATAATTATAGGCAAGTCCGAAAGCAATGATGCCAAAATCTCCCGTCCCGGTAATTTCTTTATTAAAAACAGAATTTTCAGATAACTCCGTCAATTGCTTTTGTGTCTCGAGCAATGCATTGTAACGCCTTCGTGCATTGGCAGGTAGTAAAATCCATTTGAAGCGGTCTGTTTCCGGATTCAGCGGATTAGCTTCAACCGGCTCCGTACGTTCGATTACCGAACGTGAATGTGATAGCCGTGTTGTGATGCGGATAATGACCGGAAGTTTCACTTTTTCGGATAAGTTGAACGCGTAACGTACACAGTGATATGCTTCTTGCTGATTAGAAGGTTCCAGTAAAGGTAAGTAGGAAAATTTGCCATAGAATCGCGTATCCTGTTCGTTTTGTGAAGAATGCATCGACGGATCATCTGCTACTAACAAAACCAGTCCTCCGTTAATCCCCGTAACTGCCGAATTGATAAATGCATCGGCAGCTACGTTCAAACCGACGTGCTTCATGCAAACCAAACTTCTTTTTCCGGCATACGACATACCCAGTGCAGACTCGTAAGCTGTTTTTTCGTTTGCCGACCAACTCGACCGTATTTTCTTTTGTTGCGCAATTTCAGATTGCTGAATGTAGGTGGTGATTTCGGTAGAAGGAGTGCCGGGATAGGCATAAACGCCCGAAATTCCTTCGTCAATAGCGGCAACGGCAATGACTTCCGCCCCGAGGAGCAATTCTTTTTCTTTACCCATGTTCTAATTCGATTTCCAATGTGTGTGCATTTTGCTTGTATAACAGTGGTTGCTACAAGAAAAATGTTTCGTGATAAATGTGTTTTTTAGTCAAAACACGGCAAAGTTAGCGAAAAACGAGCAAATTGCAAATTTATGAAAGAAGTATTGCTTTCGCTTATGGAAAAATGATTATAAAACCAAATAAAAAAAATGTTTTTGCTATTAAAAATTAAAAAAAATCTGATTTTTGCTTTTATAGTTAAATAAATTTTGTAATTTTGCCGCCGAAACAATAAACCCACTAAAAAACGTAACATTTTTATGAAAGCAGATCAAGTCCTCGACACCCTGAGACGTCGCTTTCCCAATGAACCTGAATATCATCAGGCAGTTGAGGAAGTGTTGCACTCAATTGAAGAAGTGTACAACGCCCACCCCGAATTCGAAAAACAAAATTTAATTGAAAGACTTTGCATTCCGGATCGTATTTTTTCTTTCCGTATTACCTGGACAGATGATAAAGGAAACGTGCAAACGAATATGGGATACCGTATTCAGCATTGCAATGCCATTGGTCCTTACAAAGGCGGTATGCGTTTTCACGCCTCTGTTTGCCCTTCTATCCTCAAGTTCCTGGCTTTCGAACAAACGTTTAAGAATGCACTGACTACCTTGCCTATGGGTGGTGGAAAAGGAGGTTCTGACTTCAATCCGAAAGGAAAATCGGCTGCTGAAATTATGCGTTTCTGCCAGGCATTTATGTTGGAACTGTGGCACCATATCGGTCCTGAAACCGACGTGCCTGCCGGTGATATCGGCGTAGGCGGTCGCGAAGTTGCTTATATGTATGGCATGTATCGTAAACTGGCCCGTGAGAATACGGGAACATTCACCGGTAAGGGCATTGAATTCGGCGGTTCGCTGATTCGTCCCGAAGCTACCGGTTATGGTAATATCTACTTCCTGATGAATATGTTGAAGAGAAAAGGTATCACCGACCTGAAGGGTCAGATTGTAGCCATCTCAGGTTCAGGTAACGTAGCTACTTATACCGCTGAAAAAGTACTGGAACTGGGTGGTAAAGTAATTACACTGTCTGATAGCAACGGTTATATCTACGATCCGGATGGAATTACCAAAGAGAAACTGGAATATGTTTTCGAACTGAAAAATATCTACCGTGGCAGAATCAAGGAATATGCAGATAAATATAATTGCAAATATGTAGAAGGCGGACGTCCATGGGCTGAAGCTTGTACGATTGCATTACCATCTGCGACTCAAAACGAGCTGAATGGCGACGATGCGGAAATGCTGGTTAAAAACGGTTGTTTCGCCGTATCAGAAGGAGCTAATATGCCATCAACTCCGGAAGCTGTTGAGGTATTTCTG
Source organism: Paludibacter sp. (assembly GCA_029973975.1). GTDB lineage: Bacteria > Bacteroidota > Bacteroidia > Bacteroidales > Paludibacteraceae > Paludibacter. The sequence goes on along the minus strand of JARKQF010000136.1, from coordinate 10,165 downwards.
AAGAACAAAATTTTGTATGCTCCGGGTAAAGCTGCCAATGCCGGTGGTGTTTCTGTTTCTGGTCTTGAAATGACCCAGAATTCGATGAAAATCAGCTGGTCTAAAGAAGAGGTAGACGAAAAACTGAAAAGCATCATGGAAAACATTCATAATGCCTGCGTGAAATATGGTACAGAAGCCGATGGTTATGTAAACTATGTGAAAGGTGCTAATATCGCCGGTTTCATGAAAGTTGCCAAAGCCATGATGGCGCAGGGTGTGCTGTAATTGAGATTTTAGATAATATGTTGAAAAACGTCTGCGAGTTTCGCGGGCGTTTTTTTGTATCTGTATGAACAATTTTTTATAATAACATGTTTTAAGTGTCAATCAAATAAATAAATAAGTACAATGGCACCAATTAAATTTCTTGCAGTGGTTATTTTATCAGTATTATTTGCTGGCGGCATCAGTTCCCAATCCATTTACTCTTTCAGGGTAAATACAATTGATGGGCAACAAACCACACTGGCGCAATACAAAGGAAAAACTATCCTTGTTGTAAACGTTGCCAGCAAGTGTGGTTTGACCAAACAATATGAGGGTTTGGAGGCTTTGTATAAGAAGTATAAAGAACGGGGATTGGTTATTCTGGGTTTTCCGTGTAATCAGTTTATGGGACAGGAGCCCGGAACCGAAGCCGAAATTGCTGAATTTTGTTCCGTGAGTTATGGTGTAACTTTCCCGCTTTTCTCCAAAATTGAGGTAAATGGAGATAATACCCATCCTTTGTATCAATATTTGAAGAAAGAGTTACCGGGAACCGGAGACAAAACGGATATAGAGTGGAATTTTGCCAAGTTTTTAATAGATAAAACAGGCAAACCCGTTTACAGATATCATCCCCGTGTAAAGCCGGCAGAGTTGGAAGGGGATATAGAGGAATTGATTAATAACAACAAATGATTATTATTCCACAACGATTGGTTTTAACCCTCTCCGCCAATTGTTCAGGTATTTGAAGAAGTCTTCGGCGGTTTTAATATTGTTTTGTTCTTCTTTTTCAGCGATAACAGTGAAATAAAAACGGGTAGTTTCTTCTTTTTTATGTGGAAAAACAATCAGGTTGTTTACTCCGTCCATGATCTGTTTTCCCTTGTATTCCTTGGGCATGTATAAGCCCAAACCAGCAGTTTCTTTGGCGTATTTTACTGTGTCAGGTTGCGGATACCAGCTACCCCACGAACCTACCAGCTGATTGCTTTGGAAGCAAGCGCCACCGCCGATTTGCTGTACCCCGGTAGCCAGGGTTTCTATATCTCCGGATGTTGTAATCTCGGTAATCACATCACGGTGACGGGCGTATAGCGTATAACGAACAGTCATGTCGGTTTTCTTTCCTTCATACTCCCAGCCTTTTACTTCGCTTTCTACAACCGTACGGATATTCCCGGCAGCAACAATACGATGCGTCCTCGAATCAAATTTGTTGATGTGGGTTGCTTTGTCTTTTTCAAAGCCTTTGACTGTTCCCACGCCTACCCATCCCGAGACAAGCAGGATGTCATCGCCATAACCGGCTGCAAGTTGTTCGTCGGACGGATACCACCTGGTATCGGCAAGTTCCAGTTGATACTGCTTTTTTCCGTACACGTCAATCGTACTTTTGTTGTCGAAATAGATGCGATATGCCACCAATGCAGATTCAAATGCCACACCATGATGATGCAGCTTGTTATACATGTCATTTTTTGCCGAAGATATTTCCCGGATGTTGGTGTATTTTCCGTCGGCTTCTTTCAAAATAAGACTAGCATACACTTCCGCCGGAAATTTTATACGTTTTTTATCTGATATTCGTCGAAGCTGGACTTTCTTTTTTTCTCCTGCTTTCAGATCGGTGAGAAATACCAGTTCGTCTGGTATGCTGTCGTTGTTGAGATCGTCGAGTTGACTGCTAACCTGTTTTCCGTCAATGTAAACGGCTAGCTCATTGCGTTTTGTCTGCCCGGTTTTTTTGAATTTATCTAATTTAACTACAACCGGAGCATCTTTTAAGTCAGTCTGATTCGGATTGGTGATTTCAATGTTAATTCCTGATGCTGAAATTAAGCATAAATTCATGAATGCTAGGATGATAAATGATTTCATGGCCTTTTGTATTTAATCAGATATGCACACAAAGATAAGATTTTGTTTTTACTATAATGGTTTCTTTAGGAAAAAGTTAGAATTATGAAAAGATGTTAAAAAACATGTTTCCTTCTCTTTTAAAGTTATATCTTTGTTCCATTATTTAATCCTGTGGATTGAGTATGAATTATTTACAACATTAAACTTATAAAAAATGAAAACTAAATTGTTTATTTTTGTGATGCTGTTTTTTACAGTAGTAAGTCTCTCAGCTCAAAAGATTGGTGTTGAGGCGGGGTATGTTAACGTAAACGAAGTAACCAATGGATCAACTGCGATTTTTCCTGCGCAAGTAAGTGGTATCCGGATTGGACCAGTTTCGGAAACAGAACTTTTTAATAATGTAGATTTCAGGTATGGTGTAGTTTATAGTTATCTGATGTCGACTTTTGATGGTGCGATTTCAGGAACAAATCACTATAATGCGCACCTTATTGATGTGCCATTGCAACTGCAGCTGGGTTTTCCTATTGACAATTCCTTAAAACTATTTGCATTTGCAGGCCCGAATCTTAATTTCGGAATATCTCAGAAGACTCTTAATGTAACCACTATCGGTAGTTCAGAGATTAAAACAACTTACGATCGTTACAAAATCGACACGGATGATGATGATGTGTACGACGTGAATCGTTTTGACCTGCAGCTTGGTCTGGGTGCCGGTGCTCAATATAAAAATGTACAGCTCAGGGTTGGCTATAACTGGGGTTTGCTTGATTTGAACAACCGGGATAATGTCGATCTGAAAAGAAACCAACTTGCAGCTTCGCTTGTTTTTATGTTTTAAAAAACTCCGGTGATGAACAGCAAAAGGCCATACGTTAAATGAAATGTATGGCCTTTTTTGTTTGTGTTCATATTTTGTTACTTTTGCATGACTTTATGTCGTAGCCGGAAATCAAATCATAAACTTGATTTTCAAACTTGATTTTAATAAATAACTTCTGTGAATGATAAACAAGAACCAGCTTTTCCCAATCGGACAAATCAATAAACCACACGGCATACAGGGCGAAATGTCGTTTGGGTTCACAACCGACGTTTTTGAACTGGAAGAATTGCCGTTCTTTATTTTTGAGTTGGATGGGATATTTGTTCCGTTTGTCGTTAGTGGGTTTCGTCTGAAAACATCCTCGACCGGCATTCTGCGTTTGGATGGGCTAAATAGTGAAGAAGATGCGCGTACTTTTTCAGGATTGCAGATTTTTATCCTGAAAGAACAGCTGGATTTACTCCCCGAAGTGGAACCGGGCCTCGATTATCTGGTCGGATTTCAGTTGAAAGATATTGAAAAAGGCATGATCGGTGTAATTAGTGAAATTGATCATACTACCGAAAATGCCTTATTTGTGATTCAACAGGAAGACGATGAGTTATTGATACCCGTCGGCGAAGAATATATCCGCGAAATTGATCAGGATAACAAGATTATTGAAGTGGAGCTTCCCGAAGGGCTCCTTGATTTGTAATCACTTCAGCGCATAAACTTTCTGCTTTACCCATTCTGCCCACTGTGCATGTGTTTTTGATTTATCGAAGGTCTGCCAGGGAATTCTTTCTCCGATTTTGATGGTGAAATGTTTCCCCTTTTGTTTAAACATTTCGTCCGCTAAGTACATCATTTCGATGTTAAATTTTATCTTCAGGAATTTACGCAGATTCGCAAGGTTGTAGAAAAAGTTGGAATTTCTTCCTTCGAAATAAATAGGTACTACATCCCGTTGATATTGAATGGCTTTAGTGATGAAATTTTTTTTCCATTCCAGGTCGCAGATTTCTCCTTTTGTTTTGCGGGAACACATACCGGCAGGGTAGGTAACCAGATGGTTGTCGGAGCTGTATAATTCGTGCATCATTTCAGCATGGCTCTTCGATTGAGCGCCGAATTTATTGACAGGTACGAACATTTCCTTCATCGGATGCAGATTAGCCAGCAAGTCGTTAGAGAAAAATCTCACCTTTCCGTCATACTCCTTGCCTATCAGGTAGCCGGTTGTCATGCCGTCGAGTCCACCCAGCGGATGATTGCTGGCAAATATGTATTTACCGTCCTTGGGAGGCAGGTTTTCTTTTCCGTAAATCGAAGTGGTGACCCCCAGGAATTTAAGTCCGGCTTCAACGAATTCTAGATTTTTCAGATCCGGATTTTTTTCAAAAAACTCGTTTATTTCATCCTGATGTACAATCTTTTTCAGATAGTTCACGATGAATCTGGGAACTTTTGCGTGAGGAGCCCTGGTCTTAATCACTTTGGCAACGTCTATCTTAACGATTTTCTGTTTAGTCATATTTGGTTATTTTTTCTGCGAAGCAAAAGTAGTAAAAATAAATGGGAGTTGTATATCTGTTTTATATTCCCCACTTTGATGTATTTTTAATTTGTTTATTTTTGTGTTTATTTTTAATTGTCTGTTTAGTAGATATTTAGTTTTATATTTGTTTTTTGATTCAATTGTTTAGATTTTGTTTATAATCTCTTGAAAAGCAAGATTTAACACTTTAAAACTTGTTGATAAGTTTTTTGTGGGGAAATGTGGGGAATATAAAATAGTTTTTATACTTTTACCGTTGCAAATTAACATGCGGAAATATATGTCAACATTTATCGGGAAATACGAAGTAAAAGCGGATGTCAAGGGGCGGATTTTCATCCCCTCCGTATATCGTAAGATCCTTCCTGAACAGGAAAGAGAGCGTGTTGTGATGCGAAAGGATGCTGAAAATGATTGTCTGGTCATTTATCCGGTTCCGGTCTGGAATGAAAAAGTTGAGGAGTTTAAGTCCAGGCTTGATGAGTGGGATCCGGTTGATCAGCTGTTGCTCATGCAATTTGTTTCTGAAGCAGAATGGCTGGATATTGACAGCCAGGGGCGTGTGTTGATACAGAAAAAACATCTGCAAACCATTGCCGTGGAGAATGCGGAAGTGCTTTTTGTCGGTATGATTGACCGGTTTGCGGTGTGGAGTAAGGCGAAATTTGAACAGTCAAGACTTGCTGCGCCTGATTTTGCTGCTTTGCTGAAAGAGAAAATGATGAAAAAATAAGATATGTCTTATGGATGAGCCCGTTTATCATGTGCCTGCGTTGCTCACAGAAACCATTGACGGATTGAATATCAAACCTGACGGGGTTTATGTGGACTGCACCTTTGGTGGTGGAGGACATGCGCGGGAGATTCTGAAAAGATTGGGAAAGAGCGGGAAATTGATTGGATTTGATCAGGATGAAGATGCTTTCGGGAATATACCTCAGGATGAGCGTTTTGTTTTCGTTCACAGTAATTTTAAATACCTGAAGAATTTCCTTCAGTTTCATCAGATTGAGAAAGTCGATGGGATATTAGCAGATTTGGGTGTCTCTTTTCATCATTTTGACGAAGCGGAACGGGGTTTTTCATTTCGTTATGATGGAGAGCTGGATATGCGAATGAATAAAAAGTCCGGCCTGACTGCCGCAAAAGTGTTGAATACCTATTCGGAGGAGCAGTTGGCGGATGTTTTCTATCTCTATGGCGAATTGCATAATGCCCGGAAAATTGCCCGTACTATCGTGAACTTTCGTGAGAGCTGTAAATTTGAAAGAATATTCCCGTTTATAGAAGTGTTGAAACCTTTCTTCGGAAGAGAGAAGGAGAAAAAAGATATGGCGCGGGTTTTTCAGGCATTGCGCATTGAGGTGAACAGGGAAATGGAAGTGCTCAGGTCGTTACTCAGGCAATGTGTGGAAGTGTTGGATGAAGATGGCCGATTGGTGGTGTTGACTTATCATTCTCTCGAAGACCGCTTGGTAAAAAATTTCATCCGTTCCGGAAATTTTGAGGGAAAATTGGAGAAAGATTTCTTTGGGAACGTGATTGCTCCTATGAAAGCGGTCAACAACAAGGTGATAATTGCCGGAGATGAAGAAATCGCCGCTAATCCGAGAGCCCGTAGTGCCAAGTTGAGAATTGCAACGCTGAATCATTGAGTATGTCGTTTTTTAAAAACATAGTAGAAAGAATTCGTCAGAGTGAGGATTTGTCGGATCTTCGCTCGAGTAGTGTGCGCGATATCCTCAATGGAAATATTCTGACAAAAAAATTCATCAGGAAGCAATATCTGCTTATCATTCTGTTGGTGGCGCTGAGTATAGGGTATATTGATAACCGCTATGCCAGTGAAAAGCAAATTGCCACTATGGTAATGTTGAAGAAAAATATACAGGATGCTAAATACGAGTCGCTGACCATTTCGGCTGAATTAATGGAAATCAGCCGGCAGTCGAACTTGTTACTGTTGATGGAAAGTAAGGGTATGCAGTTGAAACCGGGTAATACCCCGCCGATTGTTATTAATTAGGTCAATAGTCTACCGTCCACAGACTGAAGACGGTAGACTGTTGACTGCAGACGTAGAAAAATGCCGGATAAACGTAAAAATATCGTCGTAAGATTTGGAATAGTATATTTTATTATTTCCATACTCTTTTTATTGGTGATATATAAGATCGTTCAAATCCAGTTTTTTGAAAAAGATGAATGGATGAAGCTGGCTGAGAAACAGAAGATCAGCGACATTACAGTCAGACCTAAAAGGGGAAATATCTTTGCTTCCGATGGCAGGCTGCTGGCCAGTTCGATACCTACTTATTATGTTTACATGGATTTGAGGGTTCCTGCTCTGAATAAAGATGACGGTAAACTGTTTTATGAAAACCTGGACTCTCTGTCTCTTGCTTTATCTAAATTCTTTGGAGATAAGAGTAAAGTACAATACCGAAACACATTGCTGAAAGCATTCAGAGAGCAAAATGGGAATCTGCAGCTTTATCCCAAAAGAATTTCGTATGCACAACTGAAAGATCTCAGAAAGCTACCGCTTTACAGGCTTGGCAGGAATCGCAGCGGATTATTTACCCGGGAGTTTGTACGCAGGGTAAAACCTTTTGGTTCATTGGCTTCAAGAACGATCGGTGATGTGTATGCAGATGAGGTGAAAGGAGGACGAAGTGGTATTGAAGGTTCATTTAACGAACAATTATTGGGAATTCCGGGTGTATCAACACGTCAGAAAGTAGCGAATAAGTATCTGGAAACGGTTGAAGTGGAGCCAATCGACGGATTGGATGTGTATACTACGCTCGATATTGAGATACAGGATATTGCAGAAAAGGCATTGCGGGATACCATCGGTGCTTTAGGCGCAAAATCGGGCTGTATTGTGGTGATGGAAGTACAAACCGGTGAGGTGAAAGCTATGGTGAACCTGGATTATGATGAAAAATCGGACAGTTATTACGAAGGGAAAAACCATGCGTTGACCGACAGGATGGAGCCAGGTTCGACTTTTAAGGTTGCATCTCTGATTGCTGTTCTGGATGAAGGGAAAGTGAAAATAAACGATGTCTTTGATATTGAGGGAGGAATTTTGCCTATTGCCAATCGTTTGATGAAAGACCATAATTATCACCGGGGAGGATACGATAAACTACATGTTAATGAAATAATCCAGGCCTCGTCCAATGTGGGGACTTCTAAAATGGTGATGAAATCTTTCGGCGATAAACCGGAAAAGTACATCGAGAAATTATATGATCTCAGGTTGAATGATTCTCTGCCTTTACAGATGAAGGGAGTCGCAAAGCCCTGGATCAAGCATCCGAAAAAAGATAAAAATGAGTGGTATAAAACATCTCTGGCATGGATTTCAATTGGTTATGAAACCAAAATTCCACCAATTTACACGTTGACACTTTTCAATGCCATTGCCAATGAGGGAAAAATGGTAAAGCCATTATTTGTAAAAACCATAAAAAGGAACGAAGAGGTAGTACAGGCTTTCGAAACAGAGGTGTTGAAAGAGTCTATTTGTAAGCCGACAACCCTGAAAGAGGTTCAACAAACCCTGAAAGAGGTGGTGGATGGAAAATTCGCCACGGCGAAAACAGCTCAATCTAAGATTGTAATAATTGCCGGTAAAACAGGAACAGCGCAAATATCGCAGGGTGGACTTGGATACAGGGCTGGTCAGACGCGTCATAATGTTTCATTTTGTGGTTATTTTCCAGCTGATAATCCAAAGTATTCGGCAATCGTAGTGTTGACTGCTCCGGAAGGAGCCCCTTCGGGCGGCCGGATGGCAGGTAGTATTTTTAAGAAGGTGGCGGAGCGTACCATGCTGTTGAAGTCAAGTTGGTCGCCGGACAGGATTGCAAATGATTCCGTTATAAAGCATCCTTATGTGCCTGAAGTGAAAAGCGGAAATTCTTTTGCGTTAAAAAAAGTGATAGAAGAACTGGCGATACCGGTCGACAACCCTGAATTTCGCGGATGGGTGAAACAAACTCACAATGAGGGTAAACTCTTATCTTTGGATACATATAAGATTCAGAAAGGATTGGTTCCGGATGTGTCTGGTATGGGTGTCAAAGACGCTTTTTATATGCTGGGAACGTTGGGACTGGATGTCAGGGTGAAAGGCCGGGGAAAAGTCGTTGCACAAAGTCTGAAACCGGGTACCTTGCTGAAGGAAGGTAGTATAATAGAATTAGAATTACAGTAGAATAGCAAAAAAGAACCATTATGTTGTTAAAAGAACTGCTGCTGGATATTAAGGTGCTTGCCTCTGTCGGAAATCAGGAGCCGGAGATTACCGGAATTGAGTTCGACTCGCGAAAAGTTGCTCCGGGATACTTGTTCGTTGCCACCAGGGGAACGGCTGCTGATGGTCATGATTTTATTGCTGCTGCCATTGAAAAAGGAGCTGTTGCGGTTGTTTGCGAGCAAATGCCGGAACAGACCGTCAACAAAGTAGCTTACGTTCGGGTTGCCAACAGCGCTGAAGCGCTGGGCTTTCTGGCTTCGGCATGGTATGGCTATCCTTCGTCAAAATTAACGTTGGTGGGTGTCACCGGTACCAATGGAAAAACAACCATCGCGACTTTGTTATACCAGCTATTCAGGGCGCTTGGAAATAAAACGGGCTTGTTGTCGACGGTATGTAATTATGTTGATGATTTGGAAGTTGAAGCAACACATACTACGCCGGATGCATTGAATCTGAATGCTTTGTTGCATCAGATGGTGGAAGCAGGTTGTACCTATGCTTTCATGGAAGTCAGTTCGCATTCAGTGGAACAGGGGCGAATTGCCGGACTCAAATTCGATGGGGGAGTTTTTACCAACCTGACGCGTGATCACATCGATTATCACCTGACTTTCGAAAATTACCTGAAAGCGAAAAAGAAGTTTTTTGATCAGTTGTCGGAGGATAGTTTTGCGCTTACCAATGCTGACGATAAGAACGGAATGGTGATGCTACAAAATACGAAAGCGAAAAAATATACCTATTCACTGCGCGGACTGGCGGATTTTAAAACGAAAATACTGGAACACAGCTTTGAAGGAATGTTGCTGGATATGAACGATAAAGAAGTGAATGTGTCGTTCATCGGGAAATTTAACGCCAGTAACTTGTCGGCTGTATATGGTGCCGCGGTATTACTGGGCGCTGATGAAATGGAAACACTGAGGATTATCAGTTCGTTGAAATCGGTCTCCGGCCGGTTTGAAACCCTGCATGCGCCTTCAGGATTTACAGCTATTGTGGATTATGCGCATACGCCTGATGCCCTGAATAATGTGATTTCTACCATCAACCAGATTTTACAGGGAAGTGGCAGATTGATTACTGTGGTGGGTTGCGGCGGCAACAGGGACAAAGGAAAACGACCTATGATGGCAAGAGAAGCAGTAGATGGTAGCTGGAAAGCCATTCTGACTTCAGATAACCCAAGGTTTGAAGATCCGCAGGAAATACTGAAGGATATGACTGACGGATTGGATGCTGTGCAACGAACTAAAGCCCTTACCATTGTCGATCGTCGTGAAGCCATTAAAACGGCTTGCGCCCTGGCACAACCCGGTGATGTTGTGCTCATTGCCGGCAAAGGCCACGAAAACTATCAAATCATACAGGGAGTGAAACATCATTTTGATGACAGGGAGGAAGTTAA
>JARKQF010000131.1 GCA_029973975.1 Paludibacter sp. | reverse complement strand
CATACTTTTATCTTTTTCTATTTATAATTATAAATTGATGTGGATAACTATCCTTTTTGCAAATCAATGTTATAAAAACTCCTTTATCTCCAATTACCCATGACACAAAATTAGATTTAATTTCTCCACTTATCCATAGATAAATTACGGTTTCTTATACCATTATTACTGATTTAAGATATTGCATTACACTTCTTTGAATAAAAAACCATATTTTTGCCATGGTAAAAAGTTAAGAATATGACTAAAATTTTGAAGCTGGATTCTATTCAGGATTATCTTCATTTTCTTGGGATAGAAACGCTCCACTCGCTTATCAGTGTGATTGATTTCTCGACAGTAAAACCTTTGCGGCATATACGGAAAAATTATGGCTTCTATGCGGTGTTTCTAAAAGATGTTGATTGCGGCAACTTGCAGTACGGGCGCAACTATTACGACTATCAGGAAGGGACACTGGTATTTGTATCTCCCGGACAGATTGTAGGTAATGACGATACCGGGGAGGAGTACCAGTTTCAGGGATGGGCATTACTGTTTCACCCAGATTTGCTTCGGGGCACGTCTCTCGCTACCAGGATGAAAGAATATACATTCTTTTCGTACGAAGCCAACGAGTCGCTACATATGTCTGAACGTGAAAGGCATATTATCCTCAATTGCCTTAAAGAGATAAAAGAGGAGTTGGAACATTCCATCGACAAACACAGTCGATCCATTATTACAGCCAATATCGAAGTGTTTCTCAACCACTGTATGCGTTTTTACGACCGCCAGTTCGTAACACGCGAATATGTGAATAAAGATACTCTAAGCAGTTTTGAACAGCTACTCAACAGTTATTTCGAAACAAGTAAACCAGAGACAATAGGACTCCCGTCCGTGCAATATTTTGCGGAACAACTACATCTGTCTCCCAATTATTTTGGAGATCTGATCAAGAAAGAAACAGGTAAAACAGCACAAGAATATATTCAGCTGAAGTTGATAGAAAAATCAAAACAGAAACTTTCCGACTCCACCAAAACGGTTAATGAAGTCGCTTATGAGTTGGGATTCAAGTATCCGCATCACTTCAGTCGGTTGTTCAAGAAGGTGGCCGGTTGTTCTCCGACAGATTTCCGGTCACAGAATTAATGATGGTATCCTGCCATTTTCCGACATTCATCGGCGCATTTCCTGCAAGCCTCAGCACATTCCCGACAGTGATCGTGGTGAGAATGTTTTTCACATTCAGCTGCACATTGGTCGCATATTTCAGCGCATAGCCTGCATATTTCTTTCGACTTATCGCTGCCCAAACTCATCAATTGGGCGGCGGCATAACATATTGCAGCGCATTCCATATCCGTTTGGATACATTTTGCCATCATTTTCACGTCTTCCTCTTTCGTACATGAAGAAGCGCAATAATTACACGTGCTTGCACAGGCAAGACAAGCGTCAATACATGATTTATAATCCTGATATGCTGTCATAACTTTTGATTTTTTGGTGAATGGGTAAAGGTGTATTCGATAAGATAATAAGGGTAATTGCTCCGGTGGCAACTACCCTTATCGCTATAAAGTATCTGATTTAGAGTTTGTCTATTTGCCGGTTAAACCAGTCTCGGATTTCATCTCTGGCTTTACCGGTTTTTTGTTGGATTCTTCCATACAGTTCTTCTTCTTGGCCTTCTTCGTAAAGAAGATCGTCATCTGTCAGATCAGCCCATTCTTGCTTGGCACGACCTTTCAACTCATTCCATTTTCCTTTAAACCTTAAATTATCCATAACTATAGCCTTTAAAAGAGTTTCTTCATTGAAAGCTCTGTATATAAACAAGGCCAACTTTATGAATGTTCGTCTCTTCAGGCTCCTTAACCAGGTTCCATTTTATTTAACTTTTCTCTCCTTATAAACCAAAACTGGCAGATGTTTCCTGTCGCAAAAGTAACCGGGCGGACAAATTGCATCCCGTGTCTTTCGGGGTCGATACCGTTTATCCAAACCAAATCCATTTTACACAGGATCGGCTGTAATTCTCTCCTGTCAAGCACCTTGAGCGTTTCATGGAACAGGCATCTTTTGATATGCAATACATAACCATATTCGTCGTCTATCGGGCGCTCAAACTCAAAGCTATTTCCGAAGTAATTCTCTTCCCTGTCTTTTGACGACTGTACAAGAGTCCGGAACGGATCCGCTGATTCGTCAAACTGTTTTTTTATTCCATGTACAAGATAGTTATACATAGGCTTATTGATACAATCATCAGTCAAAAGTATAGCCTTATTTTCTGTAATACCTAATGCTAAAAATGATTCAAAAGTAGCTACAGTTATCAGTACAAAGAAAACATTCCCTCTATCGGGATCACTTGTTATCAAATGTTCCACTCTATACAGAGCACTCTCAAATTTTTGATAATAAATATCTCTGAATTTACTTTGTTCTCCATCATTTAGCACAGGCTTCTCCTGCAAATAGCCAAATACACCCTGTTCGATCCAACGATAACTATCCATAGGCGAAAATGAATGTTTCTCGTCTTTAAAAAAGTTTTCTTTTTCCATGTTCTTAATTTGTTGATTATGACACAAAGTTATCATGGCTGAAAAAGAAAAAAGTTGCTCAATGGCAACTTTGCTATTATCGGACTTTTTTTCGCAGGCGGCTTAGTGAGTGTCGGGTTACACCAAGCATCGAGGATAAATCTTTCTGTTTGGTCCGTTGAATAAATTCAGGGTGACGGAATAATTTCTCGTATCTGTCCTGTGCTGTTTGAGCCTGGAATGATTTGACGAATTCGATCAGCTTAATAATGATTTGTTCCTGATTGTATAAGAGAAAATCCTTCCACCAATCATATTCTACTAATAGTCTCTCCATATCGGTTTTAATTATTTGCAGAATTTCAGTATCTTCTATTGCAACAATACAGTATTTCGAAGAAGAAGCACCGGTATAGCTTTCCAGTTCGGTAAAAAAGTAATTATCAAATGCAAACCAACTCGTATATTCCTTCCCATCATTCAAAAAGAATATCCGCAAGGCTCCCTTGTTGACGAAATAATAATGACGACAAACCGTATCGAAATCGAGTAAAATTTCATTCTTTTTCAGTTGCCTGTAATCAAAACATGCAGTTAATACAGATTCGTCGGGTATAAGATGAGGATTTGCCTTTTTCAGTTGTTGTATCAGTTTTTCTATCATAATTCCACACTAAGTTACGAGATACTGGGCAAAAATAACCTTTATACTACTTTTCAAATACAAACGGGACTTTTATTTCATCGTCTGCAATTTCAGCATGCAGAATATTATCCGTTCTCCAGTACCTGATCGTTTTAGGAAATTCATTCAGCTTGTTTTCGCAAGTAAAAGATTTGCTTTCATAAGCAATCACTTTGAAATTGGTAGATTCTTTATCATCCGGCATTTTCACCTGATAATGCCAAATACCATCAATAGGCGATAGTACCGTATTCTCCTTCCAAATCGTATCATTTCCTTTTAATGTAAAACTCTCTCCTATATAAGTTGAATCGTTCTCCTTTTTCCAATTTTCAAAAGTTCTTCTTCCCTCTTCATCATTAGTTCTATGCCATTCTCCAAGCAAGAAATCAAAACTATATCCTATATAAGACACTGGTTTATTAGCATTTTCACTTTTATTGGAAGAACAGGCAATTATAAAGAGGGAGATAAAGAGGATCATGATTCGGCTGATTGTTTTCATTTTATATCTATTTTAGGGAGTTATTACAGGTATAGCACTAAATACCGTCTACAACCAATAGTTTGAAGCCGGTATTTCAATTTATTAGAAACGTATGCAAAACCGTTTTTGTTTTGCTGATTCAGCACAAATCATCAGATTTTCAGCACAAATCGTCAGATTTTCAGTACAAATCATCAGATTTATAAAAAGAAGATCAACACAACAAGATATAGCCCGATTTGCAGTAAAACGAACACAAAATATTTATCCAACAGTGTTATAAGCAATTTTTCCCTCTCAAACGATTGATCTCTTTTTGCAATGTTTGTTTTTCCATTTCAGATTTTGTCAACCGGACAGCTTGTTCATAGTAATTGACAGCTTTTTCAATATCTATGCCGCTATACAGATAACCCAATAACTCATGATAATAGTTGTTGTCCGTCAGTTGCAGTTTTTCCGCTTCGGCAACTGCTTTTTCATGACCGTAGACTTTAGCGAACGCAAATGCACGGTTCAAAGCCGTAACAGGCGAATATTCAATCAGAATAAGTTGATTATACAATTGCAGAATATGCTGCCATTTGTTTTCATCAGTGGATGCAGTGTGGCAGTATGCAATACCCGCTTCAAGATGATATCCCGAAATCCCGCCCCCATCTGTAGCTCTTACCAAATAATAATTGCCCCGCTCAATCAGTGACCTGTCCCAAAGACTTTTATCCTGCTCGTCAAAAAGAACCGTTTCGCTACTTCTATTTACCCGTGCATCTAACCGTGAGCTTTGAAAGCACATCAACGCCAGGAAAGCATTGGTTATCTCCTCTACGCTAAACCCACAAAGAATTTGCAATGCCAAAGATATTTGGGCTTCAACTGAATTTACAGGATTACAAACGGCAAAAATCATCGCCAATTGACTATCGGAAATGGTTTGATCGTCAAAATCAAAATCCTGCTCCTGTTCAGACTCATTCACTAGTAAATTTTCCCAATTTAATTTTCACACTCACTGTCTCAAATCGTTTCGTTTACTGTAAAGGTACAAAACAGCCAATACAATATCGGCTGTTTTGTCAAAAATTTTCCTATAACAGGACTAATCACGCCTTAAGACCTCACGCACTTCAATATTCCCGCCGATTTTAAAAATAGGGTTGGCTTTTGCCATTTCCACCGCTTCGTCAATGGTTTCGGCTTTTACCACAACATAGCCGCTGATAAATTCCTTAATTTCGGTATAAGGTCCGTCCGTCACCAAATTACCCGGTCTCACAGTTTTGGCACTTCCCTCCACAGGCAACAACGTATTGCCTCTGTCCGCCAATTTGTTCTGCGCGGCGATGCCTGCAAGCCAGTTCATCCGCTCCTGCATCTGTTCAGGCGAAGGCTTAAAATCCGTGATGTCTTTTAATCTAAAAATCAATGCAAATTCTTTCATTGTTCAAAAATTTTATTGTTACTACATGATAATAACGATTGGTTTTTGGATATGGGGACAAAACTATACTGTTTTTTGGAAAATATCTTAGTGATTGATCAATCAATGTATTACTCATTTTGAGGAATATGACTATTCTCATAATCTGTTCGGAAATATTACGGAAGAGAACGGAAAGTTCAGAGTAGCCGGAATGGAAAAACCGATATCTATCCTTTTCTCTATTGGAGCCAATAAAGAGTAAAAAGAGGGGTATCAGTCTTATTTTCAGGAATAAACAGAATTTCGAGTGGAAAGCCACCCGTCTATTCACCCATTCTAAATAGTCCGGATCACATTTTCCATATCCAGACGGAATTTAGGAGTGATTAAAGGCTGGTTGGCATCTTCTTTATCCCTGTAACCGACAGCGACAGCAAACAGTGTTTTATATCCTTCCTGCTGTAAAATCCGGTCATACTCTGCGGTTTCGATCCCTTCCATCGGAGTAGAATCTATCCCCATACTTGCGCAGGCGCTCAGGAAGAATCCTAAAGAAAGATACACCTGACACGATAACCACGACTTAATCCCTGCCTCACCTTTAGGCTTTACCATACGGTTATAATAAGCAGCTTTTTCAGATCCCAAAAGGGTAAGATTTCCGTTCTCAAAATCTTCCACATTCTCAATCACACTGAAAACAACTATATGACTGGCATCATTGATTTTCTGTTCGTTATGATAGGATACCTTCGATAATTCGCTCTTCGTTTTCTCATCCGAAATGAAAGTAAATTTCCAGGGTTGGCTGTTTATTGAGGAGGGACTTAACCGAAGGATCTCCTTCAACTGTTCGATCGTTTCATCGGCGATTTTCCCATTGGGATCATATTTTTTGGTGGTGTACCTGCTCTTTGCAATATCTAAAAAACACATATCATTAAAATTGAATTATACTATATTTTTTGCAGATACAAATATAATGAAAGCCGAGAGATAAGCCAAGCTTGCTTGAGCTTATCCGGGGCGCTTCTTATATTCTATAAATATAACCATAGTACACCTCCCGGCAAAACAAAAAGAATGATTAGGTGTAAAGGTCACTACGTCATTCCGATAAAAGACTATCTATCAAAGTATTGAAATCCTTCTTAAACTCCTCATAGAAAAGCCCTGTTGCCGGGCCATTAAAGCCGGTATGTATTTTACGCACTTCTCCTTTCTTATCAATAAACAGGGTAGTAGGATAACTCGAAAAATTCTCCAATTCGGGAAGCACGTTAGCTACACTTTCCCTTCCGACTTCCCCGCCAAACAGTATTTCATAATTCGCACCGTATCTGTTCTTCAAGCGGGTCAATGCGGTTTTTGCATAATCGAAATCGTTCTTGCGTTCAAAAGCGATTCCTATAATTTCAACACCCCTCTCCTTGTTCTCATCATACCATGGTGCCAGAAACTCCATTTCGTCCAGACAGTTGGGACACCAGCTTCCAAGAATAGATACGACAACGACTTTACCGCGATAGCGTTCATCGTTCAAAGATACGTTTTGTCCTTCCAGATTAGGCAGGTTGAAGCTAAGGGAGCTG
>JARKQF010000130.1 GCA_029973975.1 Paludibacter sp. | reverse complement strand
CAGCTCCCTTAGCTTCAACCTGCCTAATCTGGAAGGACAAAACGTATCTTTGAACGATGAACGCTATCGCGGTAAAGTCGTTGTCGTATCTATTCTTGGAAGCTGGTGTCCCAACTGTCTGGACGAAATGGAGTTTCTGGCGCCCTGGTATGATGAGAACAAAGACAGGGGTGTTGAGATTATAGGAATCGCTTTTGAGCGCAAGAACGATTTCGACTATGCGAAAACCGCTTTGACCCGGTTAAAGAACAGATACGGTGCAAATTACGAAATCCTGTTTGGCGGGGAAGTCGGACGGGAAAGCGTAGGCAATGCACTTCCCGAAGTGGAGAATTTTTCAAGTTATCCTACCACGCTGTTTATCGACAAGAAAGGAGAAGTGCGTAAAATACATACGGGTTTTAACGGCCCGGCAACAGGACTTTTCTATGAAGAGTTTAAGAAGGGTTTCAATTCTTTGATAGATAGTCTTTTATCGGAATGACGTAGTGACCTTTACACCTAAATCATTCTTTTTTGTTTTGCCGGGAGGTGTACTATGGTTATATTTATAGAATATAAGATGCGCCTCGGATAAGCTTAAGCAAGCTTGGCTTACCTCTCGACTTTCACTATATTTGTATCTGCAAAAATATAGTATAATTTAATTTTAATGATATGTGTTTTTTAGATATTGCAAAGAGCAGGTACACCACCAAAAAATATGATCCAAAAGGGAAAATCGCCGATGAAACGATCGAACAGTTGAAGGAGATCCTGCGATTAAGTCCCTCCTCTATAAACAGCCAGCCCTGGAAATTCACTTTTATTTCGGAGGAGAAAACGAAGAGCGAGTTGTCGAAGGTGTCCTATCATAACGAACAGAAAATCAATGATGCCAGTCATATAGTTGTTTTCAGTGTGATTGAAAATGTGGAAGATTTTGAGAACGGGAATCTTACCCTTTTGGGATCTGAAAAAGCTGGTTATTATAACCGTATGGTAAAACCTAAAGGTGAGTCGGAAATTAAATCGTGGTTATCGTGTCAGGTGTATCTTTCTTTAGGATTCTTTTTGAGCGCCTGTGCAAGCATGGGAATAGATTCCACTCCGATGGAAGGGATCCAAACGGAAGCGTACGATCGTATTTTACAACAGGACGGGTACAAAACACTGTTTGCTGTCGCTATCGGTTACAGGGATAAAGAAGATGCCAACCAGCCCTCGATAACCCCTAAATTCCGTCTGGATATGGAAAATGTGATCCGGACTATTTAGTATGGGCTAATGAACGATTAACTCCCACGACACTTGCACCCATTCTGGATAGTGAGATAGAATCCATCCCGAAATGACATTGCAGGTGCAGAATTTTCTTTCCCGTTATGTTGCCCAATAAAGCTGTTTCAATCTGGTTTAAAGATGATTTGCCGCCGACGGTCAAATTATTAAAAGGCTCTTTCAAGATGGCAAAATATGAGATTGGAAGGTTATGATTATAATTACAAGCCGACAAAGTGTTCAAAATTTTCTCGGCTGATTACTGCTGTCTCGTGGTTAGGATATGCTTCCAGAAAGGAATTGGCAAAACGAACCTTTTGTGCTTTCCACTTAAATTCAAAAGCGCTCAGCAATCCGTCTTCTTCTTCAATGTAGTCAATTTCCGCCTTATCATGCGTTCGCCAGAAGTACATATTGGTATATCGTCCCTGATAGTGATTGTTTTTTATCCGTTCCGAAATCAGGAAGTTTTCCCACAAAGCCCCTTTGTCTTGTCTTAAATCAATACCGGAAAAGTTATTAATAAGTACATTGCGTATACCATTGTCGTAAAAATAATACTTCTTCCCTTTTTTAATTTCGTTGCGCAGGTTTCGGCTTAAAGCAGGTAATTTAAATATGATAAACGCTTTTTCAAGTAGATCAATGTATTTTTCTACTGTCGCAGTATCTATATTCCCGATGGTTTGGGCCAATTCGTTGTAGCTGACTTCGCTGCCAGCCTGGAACGCCAAAGACTGTAGCAATTTTTCAATATGAGTAGGCTTACGGATATTGTCCAGTTTCAGGATATCTTTATACAGATAGCTATTCGCAATCTCAATAAGTGTACTCTTTTCACTACCCGGATTGTTTACTACTTCAGGATATGAGCCAAAAATCAGCCGTGTTTCCAAAAGTCTTCTCGCTTCCAGAACAGACTGATCCTGTGCTATTTCCTTATAACTAAGAGGATACAGATAAAATGTTCGTTTTCTCCCGGTGAGTGGTTCTGCCATCTTATTCTGTAAATCAAAAGAAGAGGACCCGGTAGCAATAACCTGGATATCGGGGTTAGTGTCGTAAATTAATTTTAGTTTTTTGCCAATATCCGTAATTTGCTGGGCTTCATCTATTACAACCAGTTTGTTGTTTTTTCCAATCAGTTGTAATAGTTGTGTGCTGGTGGTTGCCGTTTCAAAAGCCTGTAAAATATCAGCCTCATCTACGTTCAACCAGATGGATGGTATGTCAATTTGAGAAATGACCTCTTTCAATAATGTCGTTTTTCCCACCTGACGAGCACCTAAAAGAAGTATGATTTTCCCTTTAAAGCAACTGCTCTGAATAGTTTGCTGTAAATCCCGAAGTTTCATAATTAACCAATTTAAACCTCAAAAGTAGCAAAAAAACTTTCTATTCTAAAATATAGGCGTAATTTTTCGATTATAATCTAAATATTAGGCGTAATCTTTCGATTATGATCTAAATTCCCGGTCTGGTTTGAAATCCTTCCATGCGAGATATCCCATCGTATAACGAAATTTTGCCTCACTTATTCCGACGGGAATATGCGAAAATGACAGCTGTGCTATGCAGCCGTTTCGGTTTACAGCATATCGAGGTTGCTGAGGATATTGCAAGCGATACATTTCTGAAAGCATCGGAGAACTGGGCAATTGATGGTGTTCCCGAAAATCCTGAAGCATGGCTTTATGCAGTTGCTAAAAATAAGGCAAGAGATTATCTCAAACCAATGCCCTACTGGCGTTGATGTGTTTTCAAAGTTCGCGATTGGACGCACGGATAGATGGAAGTGGAGAAACCGTTCTTTTCGACAAACAGGATAAAAGTCTCTGGGATAGATCACTGATTGAACGGGCCAATTATTATCTGGTAAGTGCTACCAATGGAAATGAAATCTCGAAATATCATCTTGAGGCGGGTATTGCGTACTGGCACACAACCTCCGCTGATGAAAATAAATGGCAGCACATTCTGCAATTGTATAATCAACTCATTCTGATTGAATATTCTCCTGTTGCTGCATTGAATCGGACATTTGCTTTCGCTAAAGTGTACGGACACGAAAAAGCCATTGTTGAAGCAGAAAAGCTGAATCTTACGGGTAACAACCACTATCACGAGTTGTTGGGTTACCTGTATGCCGATATAAATATTGAAAAGGCTGTCAATCAATATGAACAAGCCATCCGGCTTACAAAATCCAAAATGGAAAAACAAACATTACAAAAAGAGATCAATCGCCTGAAAGGGGACAATCGTATATGGCGCTGTTAAACAATGCTTTGTACTCGTTCTGCAAAGCAATCTCCGGTCATCTTTGTCGGGTTGATCTCCTTTATATAAACCTGACGATTTTTTCTGAATCAACAAAACAAAAATGGCTTTGCAGATGTTCCTAATAAATTGAAACTCCGGCTGTAAACTGTCGACAACCGACAGTTTACAGCTCAATATCTATAACAACCCTTTTAAAATAGATATAAAATGCAAACAATCAGCCGAATAATGATCCTCTTTCTCTCCCTCTTTATGATTACCTGTTCTTCCAATAAGAGTGAAAACTCAAATAAACCACTATCCTATACAGGATATGATTTTGATTTTTTACTTGGTGAATGGAATAGAACCAATGATGAGGAAGGAAAAAGGACTTTTGAAAATTGGAAAAAGGAAAACGACTCAACTTATATAGGAGAGAGCTTTACATTAAGAGATAACGATACGATTTGGAAAGAGAATACGGTCCTGTCATCCATTGATGGAGTTTGGTATTATCAGGTGAAAATGAAGGGTGATAAGGAATCTACCGATTTCAAAGTGATCGATTATGAAAACAATTCTTTTACTTGTGAGAACAGACAGAATGAATTCCCTAAAACGATCAGGTACTGGAAAACAGATAATATACTGAATGCGGAGATTGCAGACGATGAAATAAAAATCCCGTTTATATTTGAAAGGTAATATGAAAGTACATTCCCTGCAGCATGTACCCTTTGAAGGATTGGGTTATATTGGAAACTGGTTGACGAAAAATAATCACACGATTGCATCCACCCGTTTTTATGAATCTGCCTATCATTTGCCCGAAGCGGAAGATATAGACGTATTGATCGTTATGGGCGGACCGATGGGTGTATATGACGAAGACTCTTTCTCCTGGTTGAAGGAAGAAAAAGCATTTATCAGTAACTGCATTCAATCCGGTAAAAGAGTATTGGGTATTTGTCTGGGCGCTCAACTTATAGCTGAGTGTCTGGGTACTAACGTAGATAAAGCTGCACATAAGGAAATCGGTTGGTTTCCTGTAATGTGCACGCAAGAAAGTAAGCAGTTAGGATGGTTTTACGAGTTGTTCAAAGACAATCCGACCGTTTTTCATTGGCATGGCGACAGGTTTGAAATACCGAAGGAAGGACTCAACCTGCTTTCATCCGACGCCAATACCAACCAGGCGTTTTATTACAGCGAAAATGTAATAGGTCTGCAATTTCACCTGGAAGTAACGGAAGAAACGGTCGGGTTAATATCGGAAAACTGTGCCGATGAGCTCTGTGAAAACCCTTGGGTACAAACCAGAGAGCAGATAAAAACCGGAACAATGATCTATGCTGATAACTGCAATTGGATAATGGAAGGGATTTTGCAGAATTTACTGGATGGATAGTGTGAAAAGTTAGATTGCGTTTTCACTTATGATATCTATGAATTTTACGGGAATAAATTACAGGCAATAACTTCGTACTGTATTGCAGACAAAGCTAGGAAAGAATTACAACCGATCTTGTGTGAAATGGATTTACTTTGGATAAACGGTATTGATCCCGGGAAACACCATATGCAATTTGTCAGACCTGTTACTTTTGCGACAGGAGACACCTGCCAATTTTGGTTTATGAGAAAGTTAAATAAAATGGAACCTGGTTAAGGAGCCTGAAAGGACGAACATTCGTAAAGTCGGCCTTGTTTCATGTATGGAGCTTTCAATAAAGAAACTCTTTTAAAGACTGTTAATTATGGATGATTTAAGGTTTAAAGGAAAATGGAACGAGTTGGAAGGTCGCGCCAAACAAGAATGGGCTGATCTGACGGACGACGATCTTCTCTATGAAGAAGGCAAAGAAGATGAACTGTATGGAAAAATCCAACAAAAGACCGGCAAAGCCAAAGATGAAATACGCAACTGGTTTAATCAGCAATTGGACAAACTATAAGTCAGATACTTTACTGTGATAAGGGTAGTTGTCACCAGACAATTTCCCTTATTCTTTTATAAGACAAATTTTTACCATTAAAAAAAATAATAACTATGACAACATATCAGGATTATAAATCATGTATTGATGCTTGTCTTGCCTGCGCAAGCGCGTGTAATTATTGTGCTTCTTCATGTACGAAAGAAGAAGATGTGAAAATGATGGCAAAATGTATCCAAACGGATATGGAATGTGCTGCTATATGTTACGCTGCCGCCCAATTGATGAGCCTGGGCAGCGAAAAATCGAAAGAAATATGCAGGTTATGCACCGAAATATGCGACCAATGCGCCGATGAATGTGAAAAACATTCGCACGATCACTGTCGGGAATGTGCGGAAGCTTGCAGGAAGTGTGCCGATGAATGTCGGAAAATGGTAGGATCCCATTATTAATTCTGTGATCGAAAATCTGTAGGGGAGAATCCGGCTATCTTTTTGAACATCCGGCTGAAATGGTGCGGATACTTGAATCCCGATAATATTCTACTTAAAAATCTCATTTAAAATTCCCAACTCAAGTTAATAGTTTTCAAAGCGGAATTTCTCTTTTTTTTCGAGAGATACCGTTTTATTTTCTTTTCATCTTCACTGTTTCTTGCACGTTTAACGTGTTGATTTACTTTTT
>JARKQF010000121.1 GCA_029973975.1 Paludibacter sp. | reverse complement strand
TTTACAAAAGCCCTGGCCCCCCTGAAGCTTATCCTGCGCTGCACTTCTGCACCAAAATAGCCTTTGTTGTTAAGATAGACCCTCATAGGAATGAGGGAATTGTCGGTCATTGCAGAATCGAGCAATACCGGGGCTCTTCCGAGATTATTCCGCATCCACCGCTTGAATTTCCTGTCTTTTCCACCTGAATTTAAATCATAGACCAACACCCCGGGCCTGAATAAGCCCAGAAATTTCCTATTGGGTTTCGGCTGCGCAAAATTAAGAAGATCGTAAGTGTCGATACCAGGCCTGTCGGCCTTAACACTTTGCCCGGCCAGAAGGTAACCACCCCTTTTCTGAACCTTCTTTGCAGGGCTGCAGGAAGCAAACAGCAGCAATAATGCCGTATAAACAGTTAAGCGAAGGATCAAGGTTGAATTACGAAGCATGGTTGTGTTCTGCATGCAAATTTAATGTAAATGTGGATTGACAGATACATTGAACAGTCGAATATCGCATCTCATATCAGATTCAGATTTCTGAAACTGTTATACCTGAAATTCTGTCGATAGTTTCTAAATCCATAGAAAAAAATCATGCTATAGCTCAATTTCATGCAAATCAAAGAGATAATCAAATATAAAACATTGTGTATACGCCACTTATCTTCTATTCAATTTTTTTAACTTTTTTTTCATTGCGCTATTGCCAGAATCAAAATTGTGATTAAATTTGCAGCCTCATTCGATGCAACATTATCAATGTAAGCAGAAAATCGGGAGCATAGCTCAGCTGGTTCAGAGCACCTGCCTTACAAGCAGGGGGTCACAGGTTCGAACCCTGTTGCTCCCACAAGTTTAAAATCCTTTAGATCAGTTAGTTGCAACTTATTGTAATTAGCTGATTTTTTATTTTCAGCTACTTTTTTTACGATTTTTTGGCTGTTGTGTAAACCAGGACGTAAACCAGGATTTTACACATGGACGTTTTTGTATCAGTGGTTTGCTACAAATCCAAAACACTTTCCAATGGCGAAAGTCCCCTGATGTTGCAGATTTTCCTTCACGGAAAACGCAAGTATAAAAGTCTGGGCGTATCAATTGACCCCAAACATTGGGATTTTAAGAAGGACAGACCAAAACCAGGCTGTCCGAATGGTGAATTTATTCAGAAGATTATTCTCGATAAAGTTACCTCCATTCATAAGTCTATCCTTCAGTTAAATGCAGAACAAACTGATCTGACTCTTACCAGGCTCTTTACTGAAAAAGGAGTGCCATCCAATCGTCAGACTGTTGGTGAATTTTACCTGAATCTTATTTTCCAGCTTCAGGCTGAAGGAAAAACAGGCAACAGAAAGGTTTATGTCGGGAGCTACAACTCGATCAAAGCATATTCAAAGGGGAATAACGAACTTCAGTTTTCTGACATTGATGCAAACTGGTTAAGCGGTTATGAACGCTGGTTAAGGTCCAAGGGGAATAAGGAAACTACCATCAGCCTGATGTTTCGGACCCTCAGGAGCATTTACAATAAAGCTGTAGAGACCGGGTGTGCAAGAAAATCAGATTATCCTTTTGACAGGCATAAGATCAGCAAATTTGATGTAAAGACCAGAAAACGGGCTATAGCCAAGGCTGATATTTTAAAAATCATGCAGCTTGATGTTTCAGGAGAGAAGCCCTCCATCAAACTGTCCAGGGACATTTTCATTTTTAGTTACCTCACCGGCGGAATAAATTTCTCCGATATAGCCAATCTTAAACCTTTGAATATCTATGATGGTCGAATTATTTATTTGCGACAAAAAACCGGAAAACAAATCAATATTCAGATAAATGATGAAGCGGCTGAAATTCTAAACAGGTATAATTCCGGAGTCAGCCAAAGGGGTCATCTTTTCCCTATTCTGGATGCCCGGATGCATAAAACAGCTCAGCAGAAACAGGATCGGATCCATAAGTGCCTTTCGAGAACCAACAAAGACTTGAAGTACATCGCAAAGATGGCTGGCATTGATTTTAATCTCTCAACATACGCTGCAAGACACTCTTTTGCAACTGTGCTTAAGAATTCAGGGGTGAATGTTGCCATTATCAGTGAAGCGCTGGGGCATTCAGATCTAACCACCACTCAAATTTATCTCGATAGCTTTGAAAACAGGCAGATC
>JARKQF010000116.1 GCA_029973975.1 Paludibacter sp. | reverse complement strand
GATAATCTGCCGGAAAGCATCAGAGCCAACTTTTATAAATGCGGTGATGGCACTTCTGTACCACACTATGTAAGCTGGAATCCGATTGAGGTTGAAAATCCCGATTTTCACCGGCCGGAGTTTTTTGGGGAGTTGGTGATGTAACTTGACGTAAAGTAATCTTTTTTATTTTCAGAGATATAAATGTATCAAAATTACAAGCAGATGTATCCTGAGTTATATTTGTGTGATGATGTTTTGCATATCTTCGTCTCCAAATAAATAAAAGAGGTTTATGCAATTGCTACATCGATTTTACGCTTACACAATATTGTTATTGGCTGTTTTTCTTTATTCTTGTATAAAAGAAGAAGATAAAGATATTATTGTTGATAAAGGTTATAGTGGTTTATTCCGTCCGCAAGTTCATTTTTCCTCCAAGTATAACTGGATAAATGACCCTAATGGTTTAGTTTACTACGAAGGTGAATATCATCTCTTTTTTCAGCATAATCCTTTTGGCTCCGGATGGGGATACATGAGTTGGGGACATGCTGTCAGCACGGATTTGATTCAATGGAAGCAACTGAGTGTTGCGCTCAAACCGGATGCTTTGGGGGATATTTTTTCAGGTTGTGTTGTGATAGATAAAAACAATACGGCAGGATTCGGTAAGGATGCGATGATAGCCATTTATACATCAGCAGGAAGTTCCCAGCATCAATCAATTGCATTCAGTACTGATAAAGGCCGATCATTTATTAAGTACAGAAACAATCCAGTTTTGAGTAACCCGGGAAGACCTGACTTCAGAGACCCCAAAGTCTTTTGGTATGAGCCTGCTAAACAGTGGATTATGTCGCTGGCAACCGGACAAACCATCAGTTTTTATCAATCACCCGATTTAAAGGTGTGGACTAAATTGAGCGAATTCGGTTCAGGCATTGGTGCTCATGGTGGGGTATGGGAATGTCCGGATTTATTCCCGTTGAAATTCGAAAATGAAACAAAATGGATATTGTTAGTGAGCATTAATCCCGGAGCTCCGAATGGCGGATCAGGTACACAGTATTTTATCGGGGAATTTAATGGTGTAACCTTTATTGCGGACCCATATTCATATCCCTTATGGCTCGACTATGGTAAAGATAATTATGCCGGTATCACCTGGGATAATATCCCGGAAGAGGACGGTAGAAGAATTCAAATTGCCTGGATGAACAACTGGGAGTATGCAGGATCCATACCAACCTACTCATCGGGAGGAAATGCTTCAAGAGGCAGCATGACTTTACCCAGAGCATTATCACTTGTAAAAAATGAACAGGGAAATTTCAGCTTAAAAAACGAAGTCGTTTCAGAAATCAATGCTTTTGGTTCAGCATGGACTACACTTTATAATGGTGACCTCAGTTCAAATGAAAAATCTTTCAGCATTCCGGATCTCCCGGGAGCATATCATTTGCAACTAACTACATCTTTGTCTGACAATCAGGTTCTGACCTTGTCTTTGATTAACGGTAGCAATGATCAGAGTCAGATAAAAATCAACGTTCCTGGGAACCAAATTGTGTTTGATCGCCGTGAATCAGGTAAAGTTTCATTTTCCAATCATTTTCCCGGTGTTTTTTCATGTCCTTTCGACTTTGAAACTGATTCAACGACTTTAGATATTTATGTAGATCAATCTTCGATTGAAATCATTGTAAATGATGGAGCCCGTTCATTTACTAATCAGGTCTTCCCGCAAAGTATTTATAATAAACTAAATCTGTCATTGAACACAGGCTCCGGTTTTTCCTCCCTAAAATACCGCAGATTTAACAGTATCTGGTAATTATTGTATCAAAATTACACGAAGATGTAACATTTTTTACATCAAAAGGTGTTTTGTCAGTCTATTTTTGCATTGTGATATCAGGTCAAAATTAGTCGGTTTATTCAAATTTAAATATTGACAAAATCTAACAAGTCAAAATGAAAACACTATTTAAATCTTTTCTTGTTTCTTTATTATATGTCTTTTTTATATCACATTCAGTTTTTCCCAATGATATAAAATTTGCATTCATTACTACATACGATAATATTGAATCTATTGAAGATGATGATGAAAAAGCTGCAGCTACCTGGTTCAGTTTGTTTAATTCCAACGGCGACATTATAACTACTTCAGGCATAAAAAATAATGAAGTTGATTTATCTCAGTATAAAGTAATTTGGCTCCATATCGATAGAGAAAACGGTACCGGTTCAATTCCTTCAATTTTGAAAGATTCCAATGTTAAAACCAAACTGACTGATTATTACAAACAAGGTGGTAATTTGTTATTGACCGTGCACGCAACCCAATATATCGCTGATTTGGGAAGAACTACCAGAAGGCCTTCGATAATTGGTGCAGGTTCTTCAAATTTTAATGCGGATATATGGAGTGTTAACCCTAATATCGGCATGACTTATAATTACATTACACATCCTGTTTACGCCGGACTGTCAACAAATAATACGATTTATACCCATACAACAATTCCATTAATAGGTTCAGGTCAAAAAGAAGATCATAACAGTATGTGGGATTTAAATTCGTATGGATACAGCGGAAATGTAGTCAATGCTTTTGAGACAGAGAATAATGCCAGGGTAATAGGAACTTGGGGGCAGGTTACTGATTTTTGCTGTGCGGGTATTGTTGAGTTTTTTCCTACTGCCGAATATAAAGGAAATTGTCTGGCTATTGGGTTGGCAGCTTATGAATGGAATCAGAATGATAAAACCAATGAGTATTTGTTAAATCTAAGGAGATTGACTTCCAATTCATTGTCGTATCTGGCAACCAATAAGATTGTAACTGATACGGTAGATGTTGACTCAAAACTTGTCGCACACTTCCCAATGGAGTTAAATGAATCGAAAACGTCTGTTACAGAAATACTCTCAAACAGGACTTTTACGGTTGATAATGCGAAAGCAATCAGAGAAAATATTCCGGGTGCTGAGGGTAATGCCTTACGGTTTGACGGTTTTTCTACTTATATAAGAGGTCGGTTTAATGTAACAGAATTGGATTCTCAGGCCATATCTACTTCAGTTTGGTGTGCCATGGAGTCGTATCCGATGATGCATATCGATGGAGTTGATGATACGCAAACATTCATTGCTGGAAATATGACTGCAGAAACAGGTTTTGCATTTACAATAAATACACATGGCAGATATGGTTTCGAAATGTTTATTAATGGTATGAAAGTGAAATGTTATGCTCCTGATAAATTTCCGAAATATGAGTGGGTGCATTTGGCTGCAGTTGTTAGTGTAAGAAGACGTGAAATACTATTGTATAAAAATAATGAGTTAATTGCAAAATCTGGTTTTGTGGCAAACGAATTAAATCCTGGTTCGCCGGCACTTTATATAGGAAAATCGTATGATGATGTGAATCGTTGGGTGGGACCTTTCAGATTGAATACCATTAATGGCTTAATAGATGATTTCAGAATATATTCAGGAGAGTATGACTTTACACAGAGTAAATTGATACCAGAGAATTCGGCTGATCTTTCAATCCCGAAAGTCAGATTTGAAAATGAAATTCAACGACCGGTGTTCCACGCTATGCCGGCTGCAAACTGGACAAATGAACCTCATGGTTTGATTTATCATAATGGCAAATATCATCTTTTCTTTCAGAAAAACGGGAATGGACCTTATTGGGGCAGGATACACTGGGGGCATGTTACCAGTGAAGATTTAATCACATGGAAAGAGGAAAGGCCAGCTGTTGTACCCGACTCCTGGTATGACATAAAAGGAGCTTGGTCGGGCTGTGTTTTTTCAGATCCGGATCTAACGGGTGGACTTCCATACATTTATTATACATCTGCTGATTTTGGTAAAACCTCAATTGCAGAAGCTCGTCCCCTGGATAATAACCTTATCAACTGGGAGAAGGTTGCTGCTAATCCGGTTATTCCGCATCGTCCGTCCGGATTGGATGAAGACTTTCGAGATCCGTATGTTTTTAAAGCGAACGGGACTATCTATATGGTGGTTGGAGCAAGAAAAGGAGGAAGAGGTGCTGCAACACTACATCAATATGATGTGAACTCAAAAACATGGAGTAATGATGGTCGAATATTTTACCAAAGCACAAGTACCGATTATGGTGTATTTTGGGAAATGCCGTTGGTTATTCCAATGTCTGATGGAAAATGGCTGTTTGTGACAACGCCATTAGGAGCGAAAAACGGGGTTGAGACTTTGTATTGGGTAGGGACGATTAATCAGGATGGTACCTTTAATCCATATACGCATATACCAAAAGAAGTGGAATTAGGAAATATGTCGAAAGATGGATTCGGACTATTATCCCCTTCGGTGATGCAAAAAGATGGGAAGAATATTGTAATCGGAATAGTACCTGACAAACTGGGTGGTGATGATAACCGGAAGCTGGGTTGGGCGCATACTTTTAATTTGCCACGCGAATGGTCGTTGGATACGAATAATAACCTGATTCAAAATCCGTACGACGGTTTGAGGAATATGAGGGCTAATGCGACTTCCTATAATATGATTAATCAAAAACTGTTAGGTGAACAATCAATGGAGCCAGTTAACGGAAAAGCTGTGGAGATTCAAGGCATTTTCACTGTCTCATCTCATCAGGATCAGAAATTTGGATTTAATGTGCGCAAAAATGGTCTTAATGCAGTTAAAATATTTTATGAACCGGCAAGAAATCTTTTTACGGTTGATGCCCGATCAATTAATCGGTTGTCAAATGATGGGTGGCTGTATAATGGTTTGTATGTCAGCTCGCTACCTGAGTCAATAGCGGCTGGACAAACCTGTAAAATCCATTTGTTTATTGATCATTCTATTATGGATATATTCATTAATAGCAGGTGGGCTTTCTCAATCAGGATATTCCCAACTGATTCGGAATCAAATGATATTGAAGTGTTTTCGGAAGGAACGGAAACTTTCGTTAATTCGGTTAAAGCATGGAAACTTTTTGCAAAGGATGCTACCGGAATAAATGATGCCGGTTCTCAGGATAAAATCAATATTTATTTCTCTGATAATAAGTTGATTTACGAGAATTTACCTGACAATGCAATGCTAAGTATTTATGATTCATTAGGACGGGTGTTAGCCGGAAATGTTTATCCTGAGTCATATACCGGAGAGAATCTGGCAGAAAAGAATATCTATCTGATTCAGATTAATTCTCAAAATTCTAGCCAGGTAAAAAAAGTATTCAAAAATTAAAATCAATTCTATACAGAAGTATATTTATTCACATTTTAAATCAAGTCATCATGAAAAAAACATTATTACTCTTTTTGGTTTGCATTGTGAGCATCTGTCTTATTGCTCAGCCTTCAAAAGTAGCTTTTGTAAGCACTTTTGCAACATTAAATGATCTTCAGAACAACGGAGATGATGATGAATTCGCAGCTGCCAACTGGTTGGTTAATACCTATGGTGGTGTATTTGTACCCGTTTCTCAAATTAAGGATAATACAGTAGATCTGTCAGATTACAAAGTGCTGTGGATTCATTTCGATCGTCAGTCGGATGAAACAACCATCAATAATGAATTTGCTGCTGCATTCCTTGATGCAGATGTAAAAACAGCTATCAGTGATTTTTATAAAGCTGGTGGAAATTTGTTGCTTTCAATTTATGCAACACGCTATCTGGTTGATTTAGGTCGTTATGATTTGGCTGTTGAACTGAAAGGTTTCGGGAATGGAGGGGATAATCCTGATGTTTGGTACGTTTCTCCAACCTGGGGTACATTTGTGGGTGCACCCGAGGTATTCAACAGATTTACAGATCCAATCTATGATGATATGACTAATGTTAGTTATGTAACAAAAGATAATGGAAATATTTATCCAAGTGTTCCATTGATTGGTTCTGGATGGAAGGAAGATCATAATTATTTTTGGAATCCTCAGCCAGATAAAGCAAATAATGATAAATATAAAATAATTGATTTCGAGAATGTTTGGTTGACAAACTCACTAGGGACCTGGGGGCATGTGCAGGATTACTTTGGATCAGGAATAACTCGTTGGAATGCAAAAAATGAATTCGCCGGAAAGGCAATTACATTCGGATTGGCAGCCTATGAATGGAATCAAAATTCAGGAACAAATATATATCAGTCAAATATTGAGCAATTGACCCAAAATGCATTAGATGAATTGTCGCCAATGGGTGGAACCACAGCAACTTTTAATTTGGTAGAGAGTGGTATAAAGATAATTATTGAAAAAGAAATAATAAGATTTGAAAATATTGCAATAAACACTACAGCTAATATATATTCTATTAGTGGGAATTTAATACAATCAATTAGTTTAAATGAATCTAACAGACAAATAAATGTGAATACACTTTCAAAAGGTTTGTATTTAATAGCAATGAATGATGGCACTGTTAAAACAACATTTAAATTTATCAGATAGATTTTATAATTATTTTTTACTAACATTTACTTTAATTTATTACAATCATGAAAAAAAGTTATTTACTTCTAATCCTTTGCGTTTTATTTTTTAACGTAATTGTGTATGCCAATACAAAAAAAGCTGGTTTTTTAAATGTAGCAGCTTCTGTCAGTGCTATTGTTGATGATGATGAAAAGGCCGCTGCTCAGTGGTTTACAACAACCTATGGTGGCGATTATATCCCTGTCTCACAGATTGGAAGCGTTGATTTGTCTCAGTATGGCGTAATCTGGATTTATGCCGACAATGAAAGTGGTTATGCTGATGCACCGGATGCAATATATGCGGTTGCAGAGGTGTTGAATGACTATTACAAAGCTGGAGGAAATCTATTGTTGTCCATTTATGCCAACAACTTGTTATATGAATTCGGTCGCACAGATATGTGGCCCAATGTGGTTGGTGGTGCAGGTCCTGGTGGAGAAAATTCGGATGTTTGGTATTTAGCAACAGCTTATGGAACCTGGGATCCGGCAAAAACTGTTTTTGACAGATCGACAGATCCGCTTTTTGCAGGGCTGACCACAGAAAGTGTAACAAGAGGCAATGGCAATCAATATACCACAATACCATTAATTGGTGCTGGATGGAAAGAAGATCACAACTGTTTCTGGACCATGGATATTGCCGATGCAGGTTTACCTAATGATAATGAAGCAAAACTGACTACCTGGGAATCGACTCACAATGTTACTACTTTGGGTACCTGGGGACATGTGCAGGACTATTTTGGTTCAGCTATTTCACGCTGGAAACCCACAGA
>JARKQF010000086.1 GCA_029973975.1 Paludibacter sp. | reverse complement strand
TTTGAACCCTGGACATCCACCGCGTCAGGATGGCGCTCTCCCCCTGAGCTACTTGCCTACAATGGAACATCTTTAGAATGGCGCTTAGATAGCAATAAAAGGCCGCAGTGTCAAGCAAATATCTTATTTTTTAACTTCCTTCACCGTGGCAACATTGATGAACTTAATTCCCCGGGCCATATATACTAATCCGGAAACAACGGTAAAGAAACCGGTCAACCAGCACATAATCATAATCCAGTCGTAGCTGAAGTTATGAGATACGGCCTGAAATGACAGGGCCAAAAAAATTGTACCAATTTGCAAAGCGGTGGTCACTTTTCCCACAAAAGCCGGCTTAACAACATAAGGAACGGATAACATTGACAGAATTGCGATACCCAAAAGAATTATGAAGTCGCGGCTGATAACAATGACCGTCAGCCAGCCGGGAAGGACACCCAGGACGGACAAAGTCACAAAACTCGCCGTCAGGAGCAGTTTATCGGCGATCGGATCCAGATAGGCTCCCAAGACTGTCTGACAACTCAGAAGCCTCGCCAGGGCGCCGTCTAAAGCATCTGTCAGTCCCGCCAATGTAAAAGTAAAAAGAGCCTTTCCATACGAATGTTGAATCAAAAATATAACAACAACCGGAACGAGAATAATTCGCAGCAGAGATAAGAAATTTGCTATGTTCATTCAAAAATTGAAATCAGTGTTTCTTTATTCATCCATCATATGGAAACTACGATGCTTTTCAACCTTTTAAGTTGGGTCCATCCGGCAGCGTCTCCAACACCTTGTTGACAACATCCTCAATTACAGTTTCAAAAGCTTCGTAAGATTTCATCTCCAGTCTTTTTCCGGGCAAATCAAAATTTCTGCTAGTCGTTTTGTACTGAGCATTCCAGAGAACTTCTCCCGTCTGGGTATTGCGCAATTCACAGCTGGCCGCAACCGTTACCGGAACATAGAACAAACCGCCTGTATGTTTGCCCTCACTGAGAGTGCAGTACATGGCGGCATCCGCACCCACCAGCTCCTTAATAACGGACGGAGACACAACACCTGCCCCGTTGTTTTTCTCGCCGGAATATAAATGCTCCAGTTTCTGATCAATTACTTCGAGCGGAAGTTTCGAGTACCCCTTAAAGTAAAGCTCATCAAACACCTTTAATCTCAACAACTGAGGCGCTTTCAAATCGTGAGTTTTATTGTCAACCGGCAGCACCGCGATGACTGTTGCGGACTTCTTCTGCGAATCTTGTTTCACAATATTGGACGATTTGGGGGCACATCCTACCAATAATGTAAATCCCAAAATTACTGACAGTATCAATTTATAATTATATTTGGTCACTATTATTCTCCTTCCTCCTGCAAAAGGTTAACCACTATTTGATTCTTCCTGGTCTGCTCGTTGTCGACCAGATATCGCCCTGTTTTGCCCAGCTCAACAGCCAGTGCCTGAGCTGAACCGGAAATTTCCAGTTCCAGACACGCCTGCTGCCATTTAAAAGATTGTGACCGGATGTTTTTCACCATCTTCGCCTGCTTCTTCAAAAACTCTTTTAAATACAAAAAATCAGAATAATTTTTTAACCCTTTAGCCTCCAAAAAAACTGTTATATCAGCTTCTTCGTCGTTAAATGTTTTATAATACCCCATTTCAGCCAGAAAGTTCTTTAAATCCTGAAAAGCAACAGAAACGTTTACATCAACTAAATAATTTTTGTCCTGTTGGCCTTCCGCCGTAATTTTATAATTTTTTATGAATCCATTCTGCCTGTCAAGCAGCGCTTTTTTTACTACCAGAAACTTTTTATCATTAACAGGAATTGAAATCAAGGCCGATGCCGCTTCCTGAATTGCTCTTTGCAGCGCTCCCCTGATAGCTCTGTCCCTTGCCCCGGCAATATCACCTTGATCGATTGCCGCACTGCCTTTGACTTCCAAAGGAAGAACACCCGCACCGCCTTGTGCAAAGGCCGAAATGCACCATGAAAAAATAAATGCAAATACCCACGCAGGCTGGCATCTTCCCATAATCGTCAGTTAATCGTTGCTGATCCGTTTCCGCACATCTTCTTCAATTTTTCAATTTCTTCACGAATAACTCTTTCCGCAATTTCCGGAATAACCTCACGGGCAATCCTTTCAGCTATCAGAGCCGCCTGCTGCATCATTTCTTCGTGGAGTTTATCATCTGCCGGTTGATCTTCAGCAACGTCAACCAGTTCGTAAATGTACTTATTATCTTTAGCTATTTTATCGTAACCACGTCCGTCCACGACGATAACTTTTTGATTGTTTTTATCGCTTCGCTCTTCGTATATTTCCGTCAAATCATAGATTTTTTTATCGTCCGTCATAATAGAATCATCCGCCATTAATTAATTCCCCC
>JARKQF010000008.1 GCA_029973975.1 Paludibacter sp. | reverse complement strand
GATTATGCCTTTCAGGTGCTGTCATTTACCATGACCAT
Source organism: Paludibacter sp. (assembly GCA_029973975.1). Classification (GTDB taxonomy): domain Bacteria; phylum Bacteroidota; class Bacteroidia; order Bacteroidales; family Paludibacteraceae; genus Paludibacter. The sequence goes on along the minus strand of JARKQF010000008.1, from coordinate 4,723 downwards.
GCAAAGAGGTTTCGACACTTATCACTATGAATCGCGCAGTAATAAACTGACAGATGAAATGATCCGGCAAATCAGGAATACCAACCGGGGACAAGTCATCATTTTTGAAGACATCATCGCGACGGGTCCCGACGGAGCTGAAAGAATGCTGGCTCCCCTTCTTGTTACGATCAATTAATTATTAAACATTATTGTCCGGTAAAAAATATTAGATTCTTCGCTATGCTCAGAATGACAGTTCATTATATTAATTTATGCAAGGGGGGGGTTAGCTTGCGGCTAAGCCGCCAGCTACCCCCCCCCTTAAAAGATAAAGTCTTGATTGTCATTTCGACCGAAGGGAGAAATCTATGTTATAAAATGTTTACCGGACAACAATAATTTTTAAACTCAAAATTCTACTAGATATGAAACTGGCTCAATTAATGCAAAACAAAAAATTCAAAGGATTTCTGACCATGCTATATAGCTTGGGAGCTTCGGTGGTTGTATTGGGAGCGCTGTTTAAAATCCAGCACTGGCCGGGTGCCGGCTTTATGTTGTCGGCAGGACTTATCACGGAAGCCCTGATTTTCTTTATTTATGCATTTGAAAAAGATGAGGATACAGCGCCAGAAAATGAAAATATCACTACCAGTGTTACCGATGGCAATGGATTTCATTCCGGCTACGGTGTTACAGCAGGCGAACCGGGCACTGGCTTTCCGGCGTTGCTTAAGTTCGACCGCATGCTCGAAGAAACAGATATAACACCGGATATGCTCTTCAGACTCGGCGAAGGCATGCGGAAACTCGGCGAAACAACTGAAAATATGAGCGCCATGGTCGACATCTCAGCAGCTTCCACCAAATACCTGAACACCATCAAAAGGGCTGACGAGTCACTTATAAAAACAGCTAAGTCCTACGAAACCGTCATCTCCAATGTCACTGTTAAAACAGTATTTAAATACAAGAGTATTTCCAATTCACTTTCCAATATCGAATCCGGCTCTATTGAATTTCAGCAACAAATGAAATCGCTGAATAAAAACCTCTCTTCACTTAACAATACCTTCCGTTTACAGCAAAAAAGCTCCGAAGATTTCCTGAAAGACCAGGAAGCCTGCGCTGCAGAATCAAGAAAATACCGGGAGCAAATGAAAAAACTGAACGAAAACCTGACTGCGCTGAATCAGGTTTACAGCAATATGCTTTCGGCTATGGATGGTAGGAAAAATTAACAAATACACCACAGAAAAAACAATAATTAATTGTAATCAAGCCTCAGTCAGTTAATAAATAAAAAAAGAAACCACATGTAAATATTGTTTTATACCTTTGCCAAACATTTTTATATGCTCTTTTGTTAGAAAACTGTTGAAAGTGAACAGAATGAAAAAGATTTACGCCACAATACTACTATCAGTAATGATGTTTATTGCAATACAACCTGTTATTGCAGTACATTTTTGTAGTGGCAAATTTTATTCATTCAATCTGATTGACAATGCTGATGCATGTTGTGATCAGGCATCCCATGCTGCCGAAAAACAATTGTGCTGTGCAACAACAGGACACGAAATGCATGCTAAAGTCAATAACTGTGATGCCGTTGACGTATCAAGTTGTTGTGACACGCATACGATTCAGGTTCAAACGGATGAGTTTCAAAGTGAGCTAAACCAGATCAGTTTTAGTCAAATCGTACGCGCTTTTGACATTCCCTGGTTGACGCTCGTAAACTTATTTAAACAATCTGATCCTGAAAGTAATGCTCCTTTGCTGTCAGATGCCTTCCCCCCGGACGGACTTTTCCTGAGAGACGTGAGTATCAACACTTTCGTCTGCATTTACCGTATTTGATTATTTGATGGTCAATAATCAACCACGTTGATTATTGATTGAACATTTTCAGACATTTATAAATTTAAATCTATTTTAAATTTGTAAGTGCCCTGATTTTATCTATATGCTAAAAACATGTTCACCAATCAAATAAACTCAATATGCTAAATAAAATTATCAGATATTTTCTTGATAACAAGGTTATCACTATTTTATTTCTATTGGCAGTAATTATGTGGGGAATATCGACAGCCCCGTTTAACTGGAAAGGCTCTGTACTGCCAAGAGACCCCATACCTGTCGATGCTATTCCCGACATTGGCGATAATCAACAAATTATCGCCACAGAGTGGATGGGGCGCTCCCCAAAGGACATTCAGGAACAAATTACTTATCCGTTAACAACTTCATTACTTGGTATCCCCGGAGTGAAAACCATACGTAGCACTTCTATGTTCGGGATGTCATTCATATACATCATTTTTAACGAGGATGTAGAGTTTTATTGGAGCCGCTCCCGCATACTGGAAAAATTAAACTCACTACCATCCGGTACACTTCCCGATGGTGTTCAGCCAAGTCTCGGTCCGGATGCAACCTCTCTGGGGCAGATTTTCTGGTACACACTGGAAGGTAGAAATCCTGAAACCGGTTCTCCAACCGGCGGATGGGATCATGATGAACTCCGCAGCATACAGGACTTTCAAGTCAGATATGCATTATCGTCGGCCGGGGGAGTTTCTGAAGTAGCTTCGATTGGTGGTTTTGTGAAGGAATATCAGGTAGAAATCAATCCTGACGCCATGCGAGCATTCAACGTTTCCATCATGGATGTGATGAACGCTGTTCAGAAAAGTAATATCGATATAGGTGCTGAAACCATAGAAATCAATCAGGTGGAATACCTTGTCCGTGGTCTCGGTTATATAAAAAATGTTACCGATCTGGAAGAAGCTGTAGTCACAGTTCGTAACGGAGTTCCTGTCAAAATAAAAGACATCGCATTTGTCAATTTAGGCCCAGCCACTCGCCGTGGAGGCCTGGATAAAGAGGGTGTGGAAGCTGTTGGCGGTGTAGTAGTAGCCCGGTATGGCTCTAACCCGCTTCAGGTTATCGACAATGTAAAAGATAAGATCAGGGAACTTGAAACCGGTCTGCCACAGAAAACACTTCCTGACGGCACCGTTTCGAAAGTAACCGTAATTCCTTTTTACGATCGGTCCGGATTAATCCAGGAAACAATCGGCACACTGGAAAGTGATTTAACGCACGAAATACTTATCAGTATCATCGTGATTATCATCATCATTGTCAACCTGCGCGCATCCGTTGTAATCTCGGCTTTACTTCCGATTGCTGTGCTGGCTACCTTTATCATCATGCGATTATTGAAAATCGACGCCAATATTGTCGCACTTTCAGGCATAGCAATCGCAGTCGGCGTTATGGTTGATATCGGTGTTGTCTTCGTAGAAAACACCATACAGCACATGGAAAAACCAGAGAATAAGGGCATTACAAAAGGAAAAGCATTTGTAGATCTGATTTATCGTGCTGTAAGTGAAGTTTCCACACCAACCATTGTGGCCATGCTTACAACAATTATCAGCTTTATTCCTGTTTTCTTTTTAGAGGCACAGGAGGGCAAGCTTTTCAAGCCACTGGCATATACCAAAACTATTACATTGATATCCGCCCTCGTTTTGAGTATGACAATTGTCCCCACACTGACTTACTATTTTTTCTCCGTTAAACTTTCTTCTAAAACAGTACGCAAGTATCTGAATATTGCTTTAGTTGCAGGAGGAATTCTGATATTTATATTTACGGGTGTAGCCATCGCGCTGATTTTACCTTTGTTCGGTGTCAGCAATCTGTACGCACATAAATGGAAAAATAAAAAAACGGCATCTTATATTACAGCCGGAATCGCGATTGCAGGAGCTGTTTCTTTCCTCACATCTGAATGGCTACCGGTAGGACCGCAAGCGGGTTTTATTGCCAATATTTTGGTAGTTGCCGTATGTATCGCCCTGATACTCGGATTTTTCACATTCCTGATATCCCGTTACGAAAAAATTATACGTTGGTGTCTTGCCAACCGGTGGAAATTTATGATGTTGCCCGTTTTAACTGTGGTATTTGGATTTACCATCTGGCTCGGATTTGACACTACATTTGGTTTTATAGCCAAAGGATTCGAAACAACAGGCTGGAAAAGTTTCCGTCAGACAACAGTATGGAGTACGATATCTGAGAAATTCCCGGGTATTGGTAAAGAGTTTATGCCAAGTTTGAATGAGGGTTCTTTCCTGCTGATGCCAACAAGCATGCCTCATACCGGAATAGAGCAAAATCTGAAATTCATTGAAGCACTCGACAAACGGATAAAGAATATTCCGGAGATAGAAACGACTGTGGGTAAATGGGGACGAGTAAATTCGGCGCTTGATCCGGCTCCTGCTCAAATGTTTGAAAATGTAATCAATTATCGACCGGAATATATCCTGGACAAAGACGGGCACAGGGTTAGATTTAAGGTAAACAGAAAAGGAGAATACCTCCTGAAAAAAGGGTTGTATTATAATCCAAAAAATGGCTTCAGATTAGTACCGGCTGACAGTTTAGTCGTTGACAAACGTGGAGATTACTACCGACAATGGAGACCGGAAATCAAAAACGAGAATGACATCTGGCAGGAAATTGTCAATGTTTCACATTTACCGGGACTAACTTCTGCTCCAAAACTTCAACCTATTGAAGCACGTCTGATTATGCTCTCAACAGGTATGCGTGCACCTATGGGTGTTAAGGTGTCGGGGCCTGATCTGGAATCGATTGAAGAAGGTGGAAAGATCATTGAAAGCGCTCTGAAAGATGTGCCTTCCATTTTACC
>JARKQF010000067.1 GCA_029973975.1 Paludibacter sp. | reverse complement strand
ATATTAGCCAATGTGCTGAATATGCCGATTCAGGTGGCTGCTTCAGAACAAACCTGTGCACTGGGGGCCGCCATGTTTGCAGCCGTTGTCGCAGGCGTTCACCGGGATATTGCTCACGCACAGTTCGTGATGGGAAAAGGCTTCGAGAAAACGTATGTGCCGCAGTCGGAGCAGGTTGCGGTTTATCGGAAGCTGTACGTGGGGTATCAGGAGTTGGGGCATCTCTAATTTTGCCTGTATACGATTTCCATCCTCAATCTCGGCGCCTTGCATTTGAAGCCTTCTGAAACACCTTGCAGTTTCTTGCTTGAAAAGACCTTTGAGATAGTCTTAGATTGGTAAATTTACGATATGCATCATATCCGGCACCTGCACGTTTGGCAATAGCTTTTGAAAATGGGGAGGATATTTTCCTGCTGCGAGAGAATTTTCCCAAAAATGGGGAGAAGTTGGAATATAAGTGAGGAGCTTAGCCCCGAGAGAAGGGAGCAAAATAAAAAGGTTTGCCTTTTCGGGCAAACCTTTTAGTTTAGAGACGAGGTCGTCAGCGCTTTCGGATGTAAAGAAGCAGAAAAAAACAGGTAAATAGTATCGCGATAAATACATACAGGCTGATCCTTTTATCTGGCTGATTTTCTGAGTAGAGACTCTCGTTTATCGTGCTGCTTACGGCTGATTTTCGGATTTCCTCTTTTTCCTGTCGGATGCCTTGCTGGTCTAGCACAGCCCGTTTTCACTTTCAGTATGTAGTTGCCTGCTTCCAATGGTGGAATCATGAAAGAGGTTTCCTTTATGCCATTCTTCAGAAAGGCCAATGCCCTGATTTCTGTTTTTGGGTTTGTTTCGGGGCAAAAGAATACGCCCTGTCCCGGATCGTCGATGTTGAACAGTAAACTATCTCCTTTAATTTCCGCGTTTCCTCCGGGGGTGATGACCGTGTTGCTTTGCCGACTCATACCATCGAAGAAACTCTCGATAAACGGAAGCTTCGATTTGAGTTTTACCAGTTCAACGTTTTTCAACACCGGTTCCATACGAGTACCACCACACATGGTATAACTCAATCTGTGTTGAGCCGGATTAAAGATGTCCTGGTAATTTCCGAAAACACCCTTGATGGTAGGTCGTACCCTGAAGAGCGGCGTGTTGACTGCACATCCGTCTTCTAAGAATTCAATAACAAGCTGGGTTATTTTCTCGAAATACGCCAGCGCCTGGGGGCGTGTCAATCCTGTTCCCTCTGCGACCATTTTTGCTACCAGATCGTCGAGTGTTTTGCTTGCCATACATGTTACATTCGCAACAAAGTTCGGCTCTTCTGTAGCCAGTTGGTTTTTTCTTAAAGCATACTTAATCATAAAGATAAAATTTTAAAAATTAATAATAGGTTTGTTTTGTCGTCACTTACTGATCAGTTAAATGTTTTTGACAGGACAAAAATAGAATAGAAAAAGAAGGAAATAACAGTATATTTTGCCCGGTTTACAGTCAAAAAGGGACATTTAAGGCATTCCCGGGATATTTCCCATGCCCAGTTCGTGATGGGAGAAATCGATGTTATAAAATGTTTACCGGACAACAATGAATAAAAATAGAAAGAAATTTTGTCCGGTTGAGCAAATAATATATCTTTGCTCCCCTCTTAAAGATATTATTAACACCCTCAGAAATAAGAAGTACATTTTGAATGGAATGTACACTTCCTCATCAATTCTATTGAGCAAAAAGCTTTGTGAATTTAATAGATACTGTCGGAGAGGTAAAATGATTAGTAATACAATTTTAAAGATAATACGTGACAAAATGAGGTTTCTTTCGACTATATTGTTTTTTATCTTCTTTCCTTTTTTCGGATTTACCCTGAGTATTTCAGATTATAGATTCCATAGCATGCCGGAAACCTCTTATTATGGCGGCATACATAGCATTGTTAAGGATAGCATCGGACGGATATGGTTTAGCGGATACGACGCGCTGTTTGTATACAACGGCAATTCATTCATCCAAATGAATGATTTTGTTACAAAGCTTTTGCCTGATTCATACTGGACATACGGACAGGTTGTTACAGATCATTCCGGGAGATTATACGTCGGTACTAATCATGGTTTGTTGCGGTTCAATTACCGCACACAGGATTTTGAACGCGTTCTGGATGGAAATATAGGGTGGCTTATATCAGATAACGGTGGTGATTTGTGGCTTATCAGAGACAATAAAATTCAATCATTTCATCCGGGGCAATCGCCTGACATAAAAAATTATCCTTTACCCGCAGGCGTCGATGTTGCAGCATTAACACTGATATGTACCAATAAGGATGACGTCTATATCGGTTCAAACGGGAAAGTGTACAGGCTAAATAAGAAGATCGGGCAATATGGTTTATTTGCTACTTTAGGTAATAAAGATATAATAAGAGATATAATAGAATATAACGAGTCGGTTTATATTCTTACTCACATGAGTGGTTTGTATGAATACGATAATAGTGGAAAATTTATACAACTTCACAGTCTTGCACGCGAATATGGAAAATCGGCCAGTACGAAAAAACTATTCCTCGATTCGTCGAATACCATCTGGGTTGCCACGCAATCAGGACTTTTTCTGTTAGATCCTCTTACATCGGAGATGCGTCATCTTCGGTTTAATCTCCATTATACCTACTCTATTCCCAATAATTCAATATGGTCAATATATCCGGACCCGGATGGAGGTGTCTGGATAGGAACCTATGGAGGGAAACTGGCTTATATGACTTTCTATGACAATAATGTGAACTATTTTAAAGCAGCCCCGGGTGGACTAAATCATCCTATTGTCAGCTGTTTTGAAGAGGATGAAAATGGAAATCTGTGGATTGGTACTGAAGGAGGCGGGGTGAATTTCTGGAACAGAAAGACAGGTGTAACTTCATATTACACACAGGAAAATAAATCGGGTGTAAGCTCGAATATGATAAAAATGTTGCGATACGACGAGAAAGGAAATACCTTGCGGATTTCAGCGTTCAACGGAGGAATGGGGCAGTTTAATAAAGCACAGGGTCGTTTCACCGATATGCGGATGTATCACCCTGTTACTTCGCAACAGCTTAGTATATATGATTTTGCAATGGAAGGCGATTCTGGCATTTGGATGACGGACCCGGATTCCGAGCTAATGTATAAAGATTTAAGAACGGGTGTTATTCAGGTTGTTTCTTTATCCGATTCAAAGGGAAATCCTGTTAAGATGCAGGTAGAAACATTATTCCGTAATAAAGGAAATAATCTGTGGCTGGTAACGCATGAAGGAGCATACATTATAGATGTAAAAACAAAACGCATCGTAAAACGCTATTTTATAGAGAATGTACCTTATTCGGTCAACAATCTTTGCTCTTATTGTATTACATCTGATTCTGATATCTGGTTCGGGACACGTGGCGGAGGTATAAACAGGCTGAGTAAGGACGGTACTTATGTAAACTTTGCAGAGAAAGACGGGCTGTTTGGAAAAACGGTTTTCGGAATTCTGGAAGATAACTCTTCAAAAAATATCTGGTTCAGTACCAATAACGGTTTATATTATTATGATTACAAAACCAAGAGTATACATAAATCGCAAATAGATAATCTAAAGCTTTGCGGCGCATTTTATGTGCGATCATGTTTCAAAACCTCGAAGGGAGAAATGTTGTTTGGGGGCACCGACGGCTTTATTATGTTTACCCCCGATAAAATCAGATATAACAATCAAAAACCAGGCGTTTTTTTTACTGATTTATTAATCAATAATAAAAGGGTTATTCCGGGTACCGAAAATTCACCGTTGAAGCAGGATATATCAACCCTTTCCTATAAAGGAGATGGCAACAATAAGATAATATTGTCACATAATCAATCTAATATAGAAATATGCGTTTCGGCTAACAGCTATTTGCACGCCGAGAAAAATCAATATGCATACAGAATGTTGGGGCTTTCTGATGAATGGAATCTTCTGCCGCAGGGACAAAAAAATATACAGTTTTTCAATTTGCCGGCAGGAAATTACCTCTTTGAGGTGAAAGTTGCGAATAATGATGGTTTGTGGGGAGATGAGGTTTCAGCTTTGTATTTCGATGTTCAGCCATCGCCTTTCTTCTCTGTTTGGGCGTATATCATCTACTCCATTTTGCTGATGTTTGTCGTGTATTTTATCTGGAGATATTTTACCAATAAGAAAATATTCGAGAGCAGGCTTGAGATGGAGCAGCTTAAAGAACAGAATATGAGAAAACTGACTCAGGCGCGCATCAATTTCTTTACAAATATATCGCATGACCTTAAAACCCCCTTAACGCTGGTTATTGATCCATTAAAGCAACTAAAAGAATATTTGCCGGAAGATAAATCGTTGAATGCTTACATACAGCTTATAGAGAAAAATGTGAGCCGTATTCAACGGATGATCAGTCAATTACTCCAATTCAGGGAGATTGAGAGTCAAAAAATAACTTTCAATTATCAGCCCGGCGATTTGGTTCAATACGTTAAAGATATTTTTTCCTTGTTCGAGCTTTATGCAAACAAAAAGGGAATCGAGACTGATATAAATGCCGATGCCGGAGAAATTTATACAAAATTTGATCATGATGCGATAGAAAAAATCTTTACGAATTTGTTTTCAAACGCTATAAAATATAGTCCGGAGAATGGTTTTGTTGGTGTAAAGATTAACAAAACTACCCCGGAAGAAGTAAATAAGCTTTCTTTACCGGCAAAAACCGATGCTGAATATATTTCTATTGCAGTAACGAATACCGGAGCAGAAATACCTGACGATAAAAAAGAGCAGATTTTTGAATCTTTTAATCGTCTAACTTCCGGTAAAATTGCATTTGATGATAGTACTGGCCTTGGTTTAGCCATTGTGAGAGAGTTGGTGACCAGCCTGGAAGGGAAAATTACATTGCATTCAGGTGATTCGAAAGTTACTTTTACTGTCATTCTTCCTTTTGCTTTAAATACAACGAAGACTGATAATAATGTGGTTTCGTATGAGTATACAATTTCCGAGATAGATAATGTGTTGGCAGAATCGGAAGAAATGAATCTGCATGACAAGCGAAGTCGCAAGGCCTACAGTATTTTGGTTATTGAGGATGATCCTGATTTAAGAACGTATATGGAACAACGGCTGTCTGAGTCTTACACTGTTTACACTGCGATAAATGGTAACGAAGGCATTGCGAAAACCGAGAAGATCCATCCGCAAATCGTAATTACCGATTTAATGATGCCAGGCGCAAGCGGATTCGAGGTTTGTCGCACGCTTCGCTCCAATATTAAAACCAGCCACATCCCTATAATCGTTTTATCTGCATTAGGTAAAAATACCGAAGATAAGATTAAGGCGCTTGAGTATGGTGCTAATGTGTTTGTCGATAAGCCTTTCGATATGACTTTTCTGCTCAGGCAAGTGGAAAACCTGATAAAAAGCCAGAATGAACTCAAGGATTTATACAGTAAGAAGTTTATAGCGGAACCATCTAAGGTTACAATATCTTCGATGGATGAGAAATTGTTGAAAAAGGCCATGGAGCACATTGAACAGAATATGAGCAATTGTGATTACAATGTCGAGTCTTTCGTATCGGATATGGCAATCGGGCGTACGCTTTTATATCAAAAAATTAATGATATAACAGGGATGTCTATTAAAGAATTTATAATGGATATCCGGCTTAAACGAAGCGCCCAGTTGTTGAAAGAATCGGATTTGACTATTTCCGAAATAGCAGATTTAACCGGATTTGTAAACCCCAAGTATTTTAGTGTCTGTTTTAAAAAACACTTCGAATTAACTCCTTCGGAATTTAAAAAGAAGTCATGAAGACTTCTTTTTTTCTGAAAAGGACTGTTTTTTAACAGTTCTGTACAAACTGAAACCATTTTTGAATAAACCGATAACCTTGTGCGTTTGCACTTAGGCTATTTTTGCTACGAAGATAATTAAGGTTGTCTTCGATTTGATTTTATATGGATTAATATTACAAAAAATAAGAGAAACAGATGAGAAACACAACAGAGAATGGTAGTATAAGGGCTCCTTCCCGGGAGACTGGATCATTGAAAATGTATATGCAATACTAAATTTAAATTTTTATCTTAAATATAAAAAAATGAAAATACACAGAAAATTAAAAAATCGCTTAGTGATCGCGGCTTTGTCTCTTTTCTCTGTTTTACAGATGTATGCGGCTTCGCAACAAGATGTTATTAGAGTGAACGGAAAAGTTGTTGATGGAAATGGTGATGCCCTGGTTGGGGTAACGGTTCGGGTTAAAGACGGAACTGTAGGGACAATTACCGATTTTGATGGAAAATTCACATTGCAGGTGCCTCCTGCATCTACCCTGGTCTTTTCTTATGTCGGATTTATAGCCCAGGAAATTAAAGTAAATACTTCAGGGGTTGTTAATGTTACAATGAAAGAAGGGGATGCGCTACTCGACGAGGTTGTTGTGGTAGGATATGGTACTCAACGAAAAAAAGATTTGACCGGAGGTCTTTCAGTTGTCGGAAAAGAACAATTGGAGATGGTTTCAACGAGTAACTTAATGGACCGCCTGGTCGGACAAGTTGCAGGATTGAATATCACGACTTCCAATGCAGCTCCAGGGAGTGATCAGAGTATTATTATCCGTGGCGTGAATTCGCTAACAGCCGATAATAGTCCTTTAATTATTTTAGATGGAATTCCATACAGTGGATCATTAGTTGATTTTGATCCCAATATTATTGAAAGCCTTTCGGTATTGAAAGATGCTTCTGCCGTGGCGATTTACGGATCGCGTGGATCTAATGGCGTAATCCTTATTCAAACCAAGAGAGGTGTTGTGGGAAAACCTCAGGTATCTTACAAGGGGCAGTTTGGTTTTTCAGAACCGATGCAGCGGATCCAGGTGATGGGACCTAACGAATTTATCCGCTTTAAACAAGATATCGGTCGTCTGAAAAATGGGTATTCCGGGGATCAACTTGATCCTATCACGGGAAATATCATCAGTCTAAGCGAACGTGAAAATTTTATCAACGGGGTTACGCACGACTGGCAGGATTATATTTTCCAGACTGGTTATACAATGGATCATCAGATTGGTATCTCTGGAGGTACCGAAAATACCAAGTACATGGCTGCTATTTCTTATCTGGATGAAGACGGGGTAGTTTATAATTCGAATTTGAATCGTTCAAATATATCTGCCAATATTGATCAGACTTTCAATAAATGGTTGACGATTGGTGTCGGAACTCAGTTCATACAAAAAGAAAATGGAGGAATAACCCCGAATATTGAACACGCCATCAAACAAAGTCCTTACGGGAAGTACAAAGACGAAGCCGGCTATTATGTTGCCGAGCCGATGGAATATTCTCTTATAACCAACCCGATGATTAATGTAAATGCCGATCAGGACAGAACAAGCCGGAACTTTTTCTTGAATGCATACGCGAATATATTGTTTCCTATAAAAGGATTGAGTTTCAGGATGAATTATGGATATAACTACCGAAGTGGGTTCACGGGAACATATTATGGTCGCGATACTTACGAAGGTAGAGAGCAAGGTGGTCTTGTAGGTGGCAAAGCAAGTATCAGTAATAGTCACTACAATGATTACACATGGGAGAATATTCTTCGCTATGAACGTGAAATTGGCAATCACCGCTTTGATGTAACAGGGCTATTCAGTACACAGGAAACAAAAAGTATTTCATCGTCTCAAAGTGGAGAAGGTTTTGTTGTTGATGATACGAGTTATTTCATGATGGGAACTGCCGAACGTAAGCAATCAATATCTTCAGGTATAACCGAAACGGCAATGTTATCTTATATGCTCCGGTTGAATTATGCTTATAAAGGAAAGTATATGGCTACTCTGACCGGACGTTCTGATGGCGCTTCTGTTTTTGCTAAAAACTATAAATACGCATTTTTCCCATCAGCAGCTCTTGCATGGCATCTTGGAGAAGAAAGTTTTATCAAAGACAATGTTGAGTGGATGGATATGCTTAAACTAAGGGCTTCCTATGGTGCGAATGGTAATCAGGCAATAATAGCTTACAGGACACTGGATCGTCTCTATTCTAAAGTAAAATACATTTGGGGCGACGGAGGTGCAGCGGTGAACACTGCCTATTTGCCAGGTGATGGAATCGGAAATCCTAATTTAAAATGGGAAACTACATATACTGCTAATATTGCACTTGATTTTCAGTTTTTTAAAGGTAGGTTAGGTGGAACTCTCGAAGCATATCTTTCCAATACTCATGATTTGCTTATGGACCGTTCAGTGCCTATCATGAATGGTTATAATAGAATTATGGATAATATTGGTCAAACCCGTAATAAAGGAATTGAAATAACCCTGAATACCGTTAATGTAAAAAACAGAGATTTTAATTGGAGCACTGATCTTAATTTTTCACTAAACAGAGATAAAATTATAGAATTGAGAGATGACAAGCGTGATGATATATCCAACAAGTGGTTTATTGGTGAGCCGTTGAGAGTGTTTTATGATTATAACGTAATTGGTTTATGGCAAAAGGATGATGAGTATTTTTATACAGATGATAATGGAGTTCAGAAAAGTATTCAGGCAGGAGCTGCGCCAGGAGCAGCTAAGGTGGAAGATGTAGATGGAAATGGATACATAGATGCAAAAGATAAGAAGGTTATCGGCTCTAAATTGCCTGATTTTACAATGTCAATGGGTAATAAACTGACTTATAAGCAACTTTATTTTTCATTTCTTGTAAACGGTGTATTTGGTGTTTGGCGTGAAGATAACGTGGCTAATGTTGGATCCTGGGCATATAGTACAACTAATTATGTGCATGGCGCGAACTACTGGACACCTGAAAATACTGATGCAGACATTGTATCTCCAGGTTATGTGAATACATTGGGACATGGTTATTATAAAAAGCAAACTTATGTTCAGATTAAGAATATTACATTGGGGTACAACATTGACAGGAAACTGGTTAATAAGTTACACCTGAGCTCGGTAAATGTAAATCTGAGTATCAACAACTTGCATACGTTCTCTAATATGAGACAGATTTTAAACTATGACAATGGATGGATGGCGTCTTACCCGACTGCACGCTCTTATATGTTAGGATTAAATATAAACTTCTAAATCAAAAATACATGAAATTAATTAATTATATAAAATCAGGGCTTTTGTTCGTGTTAATGATCTTTGTGACAGGCTGTGAGGGTTTTCTTGATGAAAATTTAAAGTCAACTTTATCTCCCAATAATACTTTAACCAGCACGTATGGATTTGAAGTTTGTTCTACTGGTCTTTACGCGCTTGCCCGTGCCGAATATAATACATGGGGAGAGGAAGATGCTTATATGCATGGGAATGCTTGTCCGTACGAAGCATTGCATGTCGCGACAGACATTGTTGAGGCAATTAACAGTGACGGTTCTCTGACGGCATTTGCTAATCTGACACTTACACCTGAAGAAAGGTTTGTGGGCTCCTATTGGAACTGGGCATACAGTCTGATTTCATCAGCAAATGAAATCTTGCTTTTCTCCGAGAAGAATACAAATTGGGATTCACCTGCCGATAAGGTACACTATCAGGCTGAAGCCCGTTTCTTCCGTGCTTATGCTTATCGTACGCTGATTTATCTTTTTGGGGATGTGCCGTATGTAGAAACAATATTATATGACTTTAAACTCGATTTTACCCGTACTCCTAAAGCTGAGGTGTTGGGACATATAATTGATGACCTGAAGTTTGCAACCGAACACTTGCCGGAGAATCCCGACCAGGTTAAAGACGGAAAGTTAACCAAATGGGCTGCATATCACTTGCTAAGTGAAATGTACCTGTTCCAGAAAGAATATGTATTGGCAGAAAAAGCGGCCTTGGAAGTAATTAATAGTAAATATTACGGATTGATGAAAAATCGCTATGGTGTAAACAAGGATAAACCGGGCGATGTATTCAGTGACCTGTTTGTTGAAAACAATCAAAACAGGGGTAGCGGTAATAAAGAGAGTATCTGGGTGCTGCAGCTTGAATTTAATGCAATTGGAGGAGGTACTAATTCTACCGACTGGACACGCAGGGCATGGATTCCCAACTATTCAACAATAACAGGCTTTGTTTTAGCCGACACATTAGGTGGTCGTGGCATTGCTCAGATTGTCCCTATGAAATGGTGGATTGGTACCGGAGGCACTAATGCAGATGGCAATGTTCCGGGTATTTTTCATGCGAATGATATACGTAATTCAAATTATAATATCAAACGTAACTGGTATTATAACAATACAAGCAATGCCTCCTTGTATGGTAAAAAATGTAATATAACGGAGCAAACTTGGTTCTCGACGAAGCAATTATTCCCTGCATTGACCAAATTCTTTTACGGACGTGTAGAAAATCTAAGTCTTACCGGAAGTTACAGGGACAGGATGAAATTTCGTTTGTCTGAAACCTATTTGTTACTTGCTGAAGCTTATCTGGGGCAGAATGATCCGCAAAAAGCTGCTAATGCAGTCAATGAAGTACGTCGGCGTGCCGGAGCTCCTGATATTGACGCTGCTAACATGACCATGGATGAATTACTCAATGAACGTATACGTGAATTGGTAGGTGAAGAAAGCCGCCGCTTCACATTGGTACGTACCGGAAAACTGGTAGACAGGGTTAAAGCTTATAATACCAGTATAAAAGATAAGATTACTGAGAATGATGTGCTGTGGCCTATTCCTCAATCTATAATCGACGCTAACCGTGATGCCGAATTCCCTCAGAATCCGGGATATGATAAATAATGGAAATAAAATTTAAACACATGAAAAGTATAATAAATTTATATAAGGTATTGCCTTTCTTGTTTGTCGGAATAAGCTTTAGTGCATGCGACAACGAAATAAAGGATATCGCGAAGGTCGAAGAGAAACTGGTACTTACTGCTTCTGCTGACAGTATTGCCATTGATTTGGATAATCCCAGAGAGTTTATCTTAACGTTCGACTGGACTGAGGCCAGAGAGGTTTCGGGAGACAATATGGTATTCTATACAACAAAACTGGATGTTGTCGGAAATAACTTCGGTACTTCTACTGCGATCGTTAATTCAGAAGATGAAGGAGTGTTCAGCAGGAGTTTTACCTCCGAACAATTGTATAACTGGATGGTTGACAGATGGAGTGTTCCTTTGACCAAACCTCTGAAACTTGAATTCAGGGTGATAGCCCAATGGGAAGGCGGTTCTACATTCGAAGCCCCCGAAGTTCGTACAGTGACTGTTAATGTTGCTGCTGTAAAAGAGGAAATTCCGGTGCCGGAGAAAGTAACTTTATCCGGAAGTTCATTGAATGATGCAGTAATTGAACTAAGTAAGACCATAGAGAATGAAAACAAATATGCAGCATTAGTTAATCTGAAAGTCGGGGAATTGGTAATGCCTTTGGTTACAACCGGAGATAAACAATATTATATGATTCCTAAAGACGGTGAAGGTACTTTGTTGGATGGAGAGGCAGAAGCTGTACAGCAAGAAGATGATCGTATTGCATGGAATATTACAACAGCAGGTGAATATCGTGTTGTTGTAGATTTTGAGAATTCAGAAGTTACCATTTACTCACCTGCTAAAGCGCTTGAACCTGCTGTTGTTACATGGTTAAAAGGTACAGAAGAAGTACAAACTACTGTTTCTGAATTGTGGTTGTTTGGTGGTGGAACCGGCTGGGGTTGGTGGAAAGGTAATTGTTCGGTAAGTTTGGCCGACCCTCAGGTGCTTATTTATCAGGGAGCTGCTCTGACCAGTGGTGATGGTGTGAAATTCGTTGTGTACGGTGAGAGCGATTTCAGAAATACCGCGTATTGCTTTACTAATCCTCTGACTACAGAAGGTAAACGACAAAATCTGTCACTCGCGTTGGACAAAGTAGGTGAATTGCATGGAGGCTATGATGGTGAAACACGTAACTCTTATTACAAACTTCCTGCAGGAACCAATTTCATTGTGTTCGATTTGAGGAATAAGACCATCCTGGCCAAGAAAAAATAAGCAGGATCTAACAAAACAAAGAATATTGCCGTATCGGGATGATGTTTGATGAGTGGCAGGTACGGCAATATTTTTCCTGAAACAATCTATAGTTATTATAAATTTCTTTAAGTTATGAATAAGATAAGTGTGAATGGTAATTTGATGATTATTAGTGTTCTTGTTACTTTTTTGTGTTTTGCGGCCTGTTCCTGCTCAACAGATTTGCCTGATGATGGCAATGTAACGGGAACACTGATGAAGTTGAAATACAATAAAACCAAGGTGCTTAAAAATCCTTTGAACGGTTGGGTGATGTATGCTGCCCGCGATGCTAATGAATCCTATTGGGATACGGAATTCTGGGTTTCTGATATAGCTAAAACGGTTAAAGTCAGTGATTATGCATCGGCTTGTTATATCCGTACTAGCTGGTCTTCGCTCAATCCCAGTGATGGCGTGTATACCTGGAGAGATCCGAATTCGAGATTGGGAAACTTAATCAAGGGTGCAGAGCGGAGAGGTCTGCCGATAGCTTTCCGTATTGTGGTTGACGGACGTGATCAGGGAATGAATACGCCCGAATGGGTGTTCAATGCCGGAGCTAAGTATTATTTGCAGGATGCAAACTATCCGACCAGAAGAACACCATACCCTCAGGATCCGGTTTTCAAACAATACTATACTAAATTTATCGAAGCGCTGGCTGAGGACTTCAACGACCCGGACCGCACAGCGTTTATTGATGCTTATGGTCTGGGTAAATGGGGAGAAGCACATAATGTGATATACGAAAGTGTAGGCGAAAAAGTTACCGAGAATACAGAAAAACTTAAACTGGAAGTTTTTGAATGGGTTACTGATTTATATAGTAAAAACTTCACAAAAGTACCTTTGGTTATCAATTATCACCGTGTAGTAGGTCATCCGTCAAGCTGGGGGGCAGCCAACGAGAACAGCGCTACCTTATTGAATTTGGCGATCAGCAAAGGGTATAGCCTCAGACAAGATGCTTTCGGTATGACTGATTATTACCAAACCTGGGAGAAGAACTTTGCCAAAGCATGGAACTTCAAACGACCAATCATTATGGAGGGTGGCTGGATTACCGGCGGAACACACAGATATTGGATTGATCCGAGCGGTAAATATCGCGAAGGACACCCGGAAGATGTAAGGTTGGGAGAATTTGAAGCTTCGAAAGAAGCACACGTTAATATGATGGATTTCAGGGCTGGTTATGAAACCGAAACATGGTTTACTTCCAGTTTCTCCCTTGTACAAAGCTTTGTTTCCGAAGGAGGATATCGCCTTTATCCCGACCAGATATATCTACCCGAAAATGTAAACTCCGGCCAGGAGGCGAAAATAAATCACCGCTGGAGGAATATGGGTTGGGGTTATTTTCCTAATAATATTCCGCAATGGAACTTTAAATACAAAGTAGCCTTTGCACTGTTGGATTCGGAAGACAATGTAAAAGAGGTATTTGTTGATAAGATTTGCGAACCGTCGGATTGGTTGAAGGACAACCCTAAAGTCTATGATTTTAAAACAAAGGTAAATCTTCCTGCCGGAAAATATAAATGGGCTGTGGCTATTGTGGATACACAAAAAGAAAATAAACCGGCGATAAAGCTTGCCGTAAATGATGAAACAACGAATGAGGGCTGGGTTAAGCTACTCGACGTTCAGGTGAAATAATAGCTGTTTTTAATTTAAAGAATGATGAAATTGAAAAAACACATAAAAAGGATATTATTGGTTGCTTTGTTGGTATTCTTGTATGCGACATCGTTTGCTGCCGATATATTGGTCGAAGCCGAGAGTTTTGAAAATAAAGGCGGGTGGATACTTGATCAGCAGTTTATGGATCAGATGGGATCTCCTTATTTGATAGCTCATGGTATGGGTAATCCTGTTGCCGATGCTTCAACGACTGTAAAATTTCCCGAAAGAGGAACCTATCATATTTATGTGCGCACTTTCAATTGGACATCACCTTGGACAACAGCCGAAGGTCCGGGTAAGTTTACATTAAATGTAAATAATAAAACACTGCCGGTTGTATTAGGATCGGAAGGTTCCGGATGGTATTGGCAATATGCAGGAAAGGTGAAAATCAATAAAACTGATGCAACCGTTTCCTTAGTTGATTTGACCGGATTCAATGGCCGATGTGATGCTGTTTATTTTACAACCGAAGGTGATAAAATGCCGCCTTCGGATGTGAAAGAACTGAGCAGATTCAGGAAAGTAAAACTAAATATACCTGAAAGTCCTGCAGAAACTGAATCTTTCGATTTTGTTGTTGTGGGCGGGGGTATTGCCGGCATGTGTGCCGCGGCTACGGCTTCCCGGTCGGGTTGTAAAGTTGCACTGATTAATGACCGTCCGGTTCTGGGTGGAAATAACAGTTCCGAAATCAGGGTTCATCTGGGCGGAAGTATCGAATTAGGTCCCAATAAAGGCCTCGGACGCATCATCCGTGAGTTCGGACATTCAAAATCCGGAAATGCTCAACCGGGATCCTATTACGAAGACGAGAAGAAAAGTGAGTTTATTGCAAATGAAGAAAACGTAACGCTATACTCAAATTACCGTGCCATCGCTGTTGAAATGGATGGAAATAAAATTGCTTCTGTGATTATCAAACATATTGAGAGTGGAAAAGAGATGCGGTTGAAAGCCCCTTTGTTTTCTGATTGTACGGGTGATGGAACAATCGGTTATCTTGCCGGAGCTGATTATAGCATGGGGCGTGAAAGCCGCGACGAATTCGGGGAAGAACTTGCTCCTGAAATTGCCGACAAAATGACGATGGGTTCTTCGGTACAATGGTATTCAAAGAAAACAGACAGGAAGACCAATTTTCCGGAATTCAAATACGGCGTAGTGTTCAATGAAGATAATTGCGAAAAAGTAACCATGGGTGAATGGAAATGGGAAACGGGGATGAATCTGAATCAAATCGATGATTTTGAGCGTATACGTGATTACGGACTTATGGTTGTTTATTCCAACTGGAGCTTTCTGAAAAACGAATTGAAAGATAATGCGGCATATCAAAACCGGGAACTTGACTGGGTCGCATGTATTGCAGGCAAAAGAGAATCCCGGCGATTACTGGGCGATTATATATTAAAACAGGACGATATTGACAAAAATGTCTTTCATGAAGATGCTTCATTTACTTCTTCCTGGAGTATCGACCTTCACTTCCCGGATCCGGAAAACTCCAAAAAGTTTCCCGGGGCTGAGTTTAAAGCTGCTACCAAGCATATTCAGATTTATCCGCATGCAGTGCCTTACCGCTGCCTTTACTCGCGGAATATAGATAATCTTTTTATGGCCGGACGAAACATAAGTGTAACGCATGTCGCGCTGGGTACCGTAAGGGTTATGCGTACTACCGGAATGATGGGTGAAGTAGTGGGAATGGCTGCGGCACTGTGTAAGAAACACGATGCAACTCCCCGTAAAGTTTATCAACAGTATCTGGATGAACTGAAAAAAATGATGCAGGAAGGAGCCGGGAAAAAAGAAAATATCCCCGACAATCAACGCTTTAATGAACAAAGATTTTTAAAAACGCCCAGAGCTTTAAAAGAATAATGCTTATTATCCATGGAAAAACTCAAATTAATCATCTTATTCATCATAGTTGCTTTTTGTTTTCCGGCTAATTCTCAGAAGAATTACTATAGCCGGTTGCAAAATGATACCCTCGTTATCGGAAATTCGTTGGTGGAAAGGAAATTTATATGGAACGACGGGAATCTGATTACTTACAGCCTTACTGATAAAGTAGGGAACCATGTTTGGTATAATAAGAATAAGCGACCGGATTTCCATATTTCCAATAACACGCCCAAAGCGATTAATGCGGTTTTCAATGCTCAGGAAATAAAAGAGAATGCTATTCATCCGGCTTATTGGGAGACTACCGTGTCGTTTACTCTTGATGAACTTGATATAAAACGAGTTTTCCGGGTTTACGGGAATAGTCCGGTGATTGCTTGTGACACTTATCTGAAAGGCTACAGCAACAGTGTGTTCGGAGGAAGAACCGAGAATCTGGCTGATAAAAAGAACATCGAGTTCGCGGAAGATATGAAAACAAAGCAGGTTACTGCCATTCTTGATCAGTTCAATCCGGGGGGAAATCATTGGCAAATGAAAACAGTCGAATTTTATGATGTTACCGATTGGAATAATAACCTCGTTTTTGAAACCAACGTAATTCCTTACCGTAAAAACTCTTACCGTGGCAATCTTTTATTTGCACATAATCCGACGGAAGAGAAAGGATTCTTCTTCCTGAAAGAAGCTCCCTGCTCAAGTGTACAACTGGCGTACAATGGAAACGATTTTACTGCCGAATTCGGACATTTTACGGTCACGGGGCTGGGCATTAACGAACACGACCTGAAAAAAGATGAATGGGTGAAAACCTATGGTGTGGTCACAGGGATTTATAACGGTGGAGAGTTGGAACAGTTAAGCGCTTTGCGTAGCTATCAGAAAAACCTTCGCAGGCTTTTGTCCGAAAGAGACGAAATGGTGATGATGAATACCTGGGGCGACCGCAGTCAGGACTCGAAAGTGAATGAGAAGTTCAGCCTGATTGAAGTCGAGCGGGCTGCTGAACTGGGAATGACGCATTTTCAGATTGACGATGGCTGGCAGGCAGGCCGAAGCCCTAACTCGGCTATTGCCAAAGGCTCGTTCAAAAACATCTGGGATAATCCTGATTACTGGAAACCCGATCCGGTAAAATATCCACGGGGATTACATCCTATTGTGAAAAGGGCTAAAGAGTTAGGCGTTGAAGTTTGTCTGTGGTTTAATCCAAGTGTTCAGCACGATTATGCCGATTGGGAAAAGGATGCTCAGGCAATGATAGATTTGTACAATGAATACGGAATACGTACTTTCAAGATAGATGGACTCGCTATACCGGCAAAAAAATCGGAAAAAAACCTTAAAAAGCTTTTCGACAAAGTGTTGGAGGGAACAAATAACAATGCTGTTTTCAATCTGGATGCCACAGCCGGACGACGGGCTGGTTATCATACGTTTAACGAATATGGTAATATCTTCCTCGAAAATCGCTATACCGACTGGGGAAATTATTATCCGTACCATACGCTACGCAATTTGTGGCAACTGGCGAAATATGTACCCGCCGAGAAGCTGCAAATCGAATTTTTAAATAAATGGCGCAATGCCGATAAATACAACAATGATCCGTTTGCTCCGGCAAATTATTCATTTGAATACCTGTTTGCCATCACCATGGCCGGACAACCGCTGGCCTGGTTTGAAGGTAGCGGATTACCTGATGAAGCGCTAAGCATTAAGACTCTGATAAACAAATATAAAAGTATTCAGCACGATTTCCATTCAGGCATAATTCTGCCGATAGGCGATGAACCATCCGGAAAATCGTGGACGGGTTTCCAGTCATTAAATGGTAAAAAAGGCTATCTGCTTTTCTTCCGTGAGAATAACCCTGATAAGCAAGGATATGTTGAGACCTGGTTTGAAGAAGGAACAAAAATCAGTTGTAAACCGGTGCTCGGTAATGGAAAGAAAGTAAAAAAGACCATCGGACGAAAGGGAGTAATTGAAATAGAATTACCACGCATCAACGATTTTGTTTTGTACGAATATACAATCATAAAGTAATTACAGCGATTCTTAAAAGATGAAGAGAATAATGACCAGAAATTTAATTATACTTATAACATCAATGCTGTTGACAACACATGTTGTGGCGCAGAAAAGCTATCAGTTGAAGTCGCCCGATGGAAAACTGAACATCAGCGTTTTTGTCGGCAATAAAATTAGCTATACGGTTACCCACGAAAACGACAGGGTGATTACTCCTTCATCTGTTCTGATGGAAGTAGAGGGACGTGAAAGTTTTGGTGTCAATTCTAAATTAAAAAATGTAAGAACAACTTCGGTTGATAACACAATAGCGTCTCCATTTTATAAAAGAAAAGAAATAAGAGACCATTACAACGAAATGACACTGAATTTCAGGGAAGATTTCAGTCTTATTTTCAGGGCTTACAACGAAGGAATGGCCTACCGTTTTGTGTCGACCGGAAAAGATGATTTTATTGTGAAGAATGAGGAAGCTACATTTAATTTCGACAAAGACTACAAAGCGTATATTCCTTATGTGAAAACAAAACAGGGGGATTTTGAAGCGCAATATTTCAATTCTTTTGAAAACACTTATACACATACTTTATTGTCGGATATTAATCCGGAACGCCTGATGTTTACTCCTGTTGTTGTAGAGATCGGAGGAGGTAAAAAGGTTTGTATAGCCGAATCCGACCTTGAAAGTTATCCGGGCATGTTTCTGCAAAACAGCGATGCTTCTGCTTCTCTGAAGTCTCATTTTGCTCCTTTTCCTGCCGGAACAAAACAAGGCGGACACAATCAATTGCAACAAATTGTGACTAAACGAGAGCCATATATTGCCGGATGCAAGGCGAAAACCAATTTCCCGTGGCGTATAGTTATCGTTGTGTCTGAAGATAAAGGCCTGGCAGATAATGATATGGTTTACAAATTAGCTTCACCTTCTCGGGTAAATGATATTACATGGATTAAGCCGGGAAAAGTTGCCTGGGAATGGTGGAATAACTGGGGAATTTATGGGGTCGATTTCAAGGTCGGTGTAAATAATCAAACTTACATGGCGTATATCGATTTTGCTTCGCGCAATAATATCGAATATGTGATTCTGGATGAAGGTTGGGCGGTAAACCTGCAGGCAGATTTATTCCAGGTTGTTCCTGAAATAGATTTGAAAAAGTTGGTCGACTATGCCGGTTCGAAGAACGTAGGACTGATATTGTGGGCTGGTTATTATGCATTTGAACGGGATATGGAGCGGGTTTGTAAGCATTATGCCGATATGGGAATCAAAGGGTTTAAGATAGATTTCATGGACAGAGATGATCAGGCAATGGTTGATTTTCATTACAAGGCTGCCGAAATAGCAGCAAAGTACAAATTGCTGGTTGATTTTCACGGTACGTATAAGCCGACGGGGTTAAACCGGACTTATCCGAATGTGATCAATTTCGAGGGAGTACACGGACTGGAGCAGTTAAAATGGTCGGATATCAATACCGATCAGGTTACTTACGATGTGACCATGCCGTTTATCCGCATGGTGGCAGGTCCTGTGGATTATACGCAAGGGGCAATGCGTAACGCGACAAAGAAAACCTTTCGCGCAATCAATAATGAGCCTATGAGTCAGGGAACACGTTGCCGGCAGTTAGCTCAATATGTGATTTTTGAGTCGCCGCTGAATATGCTTTGCGATAGTCCGGATAGCTATGAAAACCAAACGGAATGTACCGAATTCATAGCTGCAATTCCTACCGTATGGGATAATACTATTGCCATGAACGGGAAGATTGGGGAATATATTTCAATCGCCCGCAGGAAAGGTGATATCTGGTATGTAGGTTCGCTTACGAACTGGGATGCACGTACATTGTATCTTGATCTTTCATTTCTTGGCGAAGGAAGCTGGCAGGCTGAAATTTTTAAAGACGGTTTAAATGCCGACAGAATTGCCGCTGATTATAAGAAAGAAATCATCAATATACCCTCAGATCGAAAAATTAATATATCGATGGCAGCAGGGGGAGGATATGCCATGAAAATTTTCAGAAAATAAGATTATTCAATATAGATTATGAGGGAAATCAAAAGTATTCTTATCGTATTATTAGTAAGTGTTTTTTATCATGATATCGCTGCTCAGGAGCTGATGACTAATATCTATGGCAGAGAAACTCAGTCTTTAAACGGAAAATGGGATGCCATTATAGATTTATACGATCAGGGACGAAAAAATAAAATATATCTCAATCAAAAGCCTCAGGGCAAGACCGATTTCTTTGAGTACTCGTTTGATCATGGTTTGCGTCTGAATGTACCATCCGACTGGAATAGTCAACTGGCAGAATTGAACTACTATGAGGGTACTGTTTGGTATGCCCGTAGATTTGACGTGCAGGTTCAGAAGGATAAACGATTGTTTATTTATTTCGGTGCGGTAAGTTATCGTTGCCGCGTATATTTAAACGGCAGGGAAGTGGGACGCCACGAAGGTGGTTTCACCCCTTTCCAGTTCGATATAACCGGCTTGGTAAAAGAAAAGGATAACTTCTTGGCTGTAGAAGTAAATAATACTCGGACTATCGATGCTATTCCCGCAATGGCATTCGACTGGTGGAATTACGGTGGAATTACCCGGGATGTATTTCTTGTAACAACTCCTCAGACCTATATTCAGGATTATTTTGTCCAACTGGATAAATATAAGTCGGATAAAATTGATGTTCGTGTTCAGCTTTCTGCAAACAACAACAATGTGCCGGTTCAAGTCGAAATACCGGAGCTTAAGATTAAACAAAATCTTGTAACTGATGAAAAGGGAAGCGCAAAAATATCTTTTAATGTAAAAAAATTACAGCGTTGGTCTCCTGATTCACCAAAACTTTACAAGGTTATAATTTCATCTGCTGATGAAAAAATAGAAGAAATGATCGGTTTCCGCAATATCTGGGTAAAAGGGGAAGATATTTATCTGAACGACAAACCTGTTTTCCTCAAATCAATCAGTTTTCACGAAGAAATACCACAACGCAAAGGGCGTGCATTTTCCGAAGCCGATGCGATCATGTTGTTGTCGGAAGCAAAAGCTTTGGGATGTAATATGATACGTCTGGCGCATTATCCGCAAAATGAGTATACCGTGAGATTGGCTGAAAAAATGGGTTTCCTGCTTTGGGAAGAAATACCCATCTGGCAGGGAATTGACTTCGAAAATGAAGCTACAAAAATAAAGGCCGGTAATATGATCAGGGAAATGGTAATGCGCGATAAGAATCGTTGTGCATTAGCATTCTGGGGTGTTGCCAACGAAACGCAACCTTCGGCTCCTCGTAATGAATTCCTGAAATACCTGATTCAGTGCTGTACCGAAATGGATACGACCCGCCTGATAACGGCAGCTTTTGACCTTGTTCGCTTCGACCGGGGCAGACAAGTGTTTTTTATGGATGATCCTTTTATAAAAGAACTTGATGTTATTGCAATAAATAAATACATGGGATGGTATCATCCGTGGCCGGTAGCGCCTGAGAAAGCCGTATGGAATGTCGCTGCAGGTCAGCCTCTGATTGTTTCTGAATTTGGAGGAGAAGCTCTTTACGGACAGTCGGGTGACAGAGAAGTCGCCAGTTCATGGAGCGAAGAATATCAGGCTAAATTATATGATGATAATATTGCCATGTTTAATAACATCCCGAATCTAAGAGGTGTTTCTCCCTGGATTCTGTTCGATTTCCGTTCTCCATTCCGCTTTCATCCGACTAATCAGGAAGGCTGGAACCGCAAAGGTCTGGTGTCGGATCAGGGATACCGTAAGAAAGCATGGTACATCATGAAAGAATATTTTGATAAAAAGTAGCAAATAAGGAGTGCTAATGGTATGAAAAACAAATATATAATTCTCTTTTTGTTCTCGATGATATTTGTTGTTTGGTGCGATGCGCAGCGAACGGAGTTCTTGTTGGAGAAAAACTGGAAATTCACAAAGGGCGATTATCCGCAAGCAAGAAACGTGGATTTTAAGGATGCCGGTTGGGAAGTTGTTACCATACCACACGATTGGGCTATCTACGGACCATTTGACCGGAATAATGATTTACAGAAAGTGGCGGTTACTCAGAACTTCGAAACAATTTCTACCGTAAAAACAGGTCGTACCGGAGGATTACCTTACATAGGCGTAGGATGGTACAGAAATTATTTTGACATCGATATTTTTGATTTGAACACTCAGGAAGTCAGACTTCTGTTCGATGGAGCAATGAGCGAAGCGCGTGTTTTCGTGAACGGACATGAAGTTTGTTTCTGGCCTTATGGGTATAATTCTTTTCATTGCGATGTAACTAAATATCTGAATGCAGATGGCAAAAATAATCTGCTGGCGGTACGTTTGGAAAATCTTCCGGAGTCATCCCGTTGGTATCCGGGTGCGGGTTTATATCGTAATGTTCACGTTATAAAAACGAATAAAGTGCATGTCCCTGTTTGGGGAATGCATGTAACTACCCCTTTCGTATCGAAAGAATATGCTGCTGTAAAACTGAAGACAACAATAGCCAATAACAATGGAGAAAACATCCGGGTTGTCACTTGTATAACGGATAAGAATGGAAATGTTGTAGTAAGCCGCGATGACACACAAAAATTAAATCCGGGAAAAGCTTTTGAACAAAATTTTATTGTGAATGATCCTGAGTTGTGGTCGCCCGAAAATCCTCACTTGTATAGAATAACTTCCGGAATTTATCAGAACGAGATACTGGTTGATCAATATAGCCTTTCGTTTGGCATTCGCGATATAAAATTCATTGCAGAGAAAGGTTTCTTTTTGAACGGAGAAAGACGAAAATTTCAGGGAGTATGCAATCACCACGATTTAGGACCTTTGGGCGCTGCCGTTAATGAAGCGGCTTTGCGTCGTCAGTTGACTTTATTGAAAGATATGGGTTGTGATGCTATCCGCACCACGCATAATATGCCTGCTCCTGAGTTGGTGCGGCTGTGCGACGAGATGGGATTTATGATGATTGTAGAAAACTTTGATGAATGGGATATCGCTAAGTGTAAAAACGGATATCATCGTTTTTTCAATGAATGGGCGGAGAAAGATATGGTGAATATGTTGCATAATTTCCGTAATAATCCTTCGATTGTAATGTGGAGCATAGGTAACGAGGTACCCAGTCAGTGTGATGATGAGGGCTATAAAGTGTCGGATTTCCTGCAAAAGATCTGTCATCGCGAGGATCCGACCCGCCCGGTTACTTCCGGCATCGATCAGGTTAGCTGTGTGTTGAAGAACGGTTTTGCTTCAACTATTGAAATACCGGGACTTAATTACCGCACGCAGCGTTATGCCGAAACGTATGAAAATACACCTCAAAAGTTGATTCTGGGATCTGAAACAGCTTCAACGGTTAGTTCGAGAGGTGTTTATAAATTTCCGGTTGAGAAAAAGGCAAATGCTTTATACGAAGATCATCAGTCATCTTCTTATGATTGGGAGTATTGTCCCTGGTCTAACTTGCCCGATGAGGATTTTGCTTTGGCCGAGGATTATGAATGGACGCTTGGACAATTTGTTTGGACGGGTTTCGATTACCTCGGCGAACCGACACCTTACCATACCGATGCATGGCCTAACCATAGCTCGATGTTCGGAATTATTGACCTTGCAAGTATTCCCAAAGACCGCTATTACCTCTACCGGAGTGTGTGGAATAAGGATGAAACCACGCTTCATGTTGTTCCGCACTGGACATGGACAGGACGGGAAAATGAAATTACCCCTGTTTTTGTCTATACAAATTATGAGTCGGCCGAATTGTTTGTGAATGGCAAGAGCTATGGCAGGAAGACCAAAAACAGCAAATCGTTGGACGACCGTTATCGCCTGAGGTGGATGGATGTGGTATATGAACCCGGCGAATTGAAAGTAGTCGCTTATGATAAAAATAATAAAGCAGTGGAGGTTAAAACGGTAAAAACGGCCGGTAAACCTTACCGTGTAGAGCTAATTCCCGACAGGACATCCTTGCGTGCCGATGGCAGAGACTTGGCTTATATCAATGTCCGTGTGGTGGACAGAGAGGGTAATTTGTGTCCGCATGACGGCAGCATGATTCAGTTTTCGGTGAAAGGAGAGGGTAAGTACCGGGCTTCAGCCAATGGAGATCCTACTTGTCTGGAATTGTTCCATTTACCTAAAATGTCTGTGTTTAAAGGTCAATTGACAACCATTGTTCAGTCAGGAGAAAAATCCGGGGAATTGATATTGGAAGCAAAAGCAAAGGGACTGAAAACCGGGGTAATCAGCATCAATGTGGAATAAGATAATGGATATGTTACGGGTATAAATTTAAATAATCAAGAATAAAATATAGATATGAGACAGTATGGTTGGTTAAGTTGTATCATGATTTTTCTTCTGGCAAGTAGTTGCGCGAGTGAACAAAAACTGGTAACGGTTATCGATGAAGCGTTAATCTTTTCAGAGAAACAGAGTTTGTTGATGGCGGAAAAATACGTCGGTCAGGAAGGCGTTCTACCCCGTTCGTATGTTGATGGCCGCGATACTTATTCTGATTCACGTTGGTGGTGTAGTGGTTTTTTTCCCGGTGTTTTGTGGTATGTTTATGAGAATGGTAAAAGTCCAGAAGTGCTGAAATATGCCAAATCGTATACGCAAAGAGTGGAAAGAGAGAAGTATACAACCGATAATCATGATGTTGGTTTCATGTTATATTGCAGTTTCGGCAACGGACTTCGCCTGACGGGAGATGAAACATATAAGGAAGTTTTGCTTACCGGGGCAAAATCTCTATCAACCCGTTATAATCCGAATGTAGGGTTGATTAAATCATGGGATCATAATAAGCATATATGGCAATACCCGGTTATCATCGACAATATGATGAATCTGGAATTATTGCTTTGGGCTGCAAAGTATTCCGGCGACTCTGCTTTTGTAAATATGTCGGTGTCACATGCCGACAAAACCATGCAGCATCACTTCCGTCCGGATTACAGTTCATATCATGTGGTGTCGTATGATACCATAACCGGATTACCACATCGTAAACAAACGCATCAGGGTTATGCTGATGAGTCATCATGGAGTCGCGGACAAAGCTGGGGCTTATATGGCTATACTTACCTTTATCGTGAACTGAAAGATAAACGTTACCTGGATCAGGCCATCAATATCGCTGATTTCTTAATTGCTCATCCACGGATGCCTGAAGATTATATCCCTTATTGGGATTATGACGCTCCTGATATTCCGGATACGTACAGAGATGTGTCGGCCGCATGTATTATGGCATCGGCATTAATTGAGTTGAGTGATTTTGTTGATGCAAAATCTGCCCGGAAATACCTGAATGTTGCTGAAAAGCAAATCAGAACATTGGCTTCCCCGGCTTATACGGCTAAGTTAGGTGAAAATGGCTCTTTCATTCTCAAGCACAGTGTAGGAGCTTATCCGCTTAATTCGGAAGTAGACGTTCCCCTGACTTATGCAGATTATTATTATGTGGAAGCGCTTACAAGATTAAAAAGAAAATTATCTGACAATCAGAAATAATGAGATCATTTTTCACATACGGAATTTGCGTGATATTACTTTTTTCTTGTAAAGGAAAGAGTAGGTATGATGCTTTCAGTCCCGGCAAATTGTGGTCCGACAATAATGGTGTCCATATCAATGCGCATGGAGGTGGAATCTTATTTGAAAATGGTCGCTATTACTGGTTTGGCGAACATAAAACGCCGGGTAGCGAAGGGAATGCTGCCAATGTTGGTGTACATTGTTATTCTTCAGAAGACTTGTATAACTGGAAAGATGAAGGTGTTGTATTGACTGTTGATCCGGTAGGGTCAGGTAGTGATATTGAAAAAGGATGTATCATTGAACGACCCAAAGTGATTAAGAATCAAAAGACCGGTAAATATGTGATGTGGTTTCACCTGGAGCGTAAGAATAACAATTATTCAGACGCGCTCAGTGGTGTCGCCGTTGGTAATGAGATTACAGGACCCTATCAATATTTAAAGTCTGTAAGACCCAATTCCGGATTTTATCCACTCAATGTCAGTGAAATACATAAACAGAAAACGTCGTCTGTTGATAATATAAAGTTTAACGGTTGGAGTCTTCCTGCGGATGTGGATGCTTTGAGTATCCTGGTCAGGGATTTATCCAAAGGACAAATGGCCAGGGATATGAATTTATTTGTTGATGAGGATCAGAAGGCCTATCATATTTATTCCTCAGAAGAAAACAGTACGTTGCATATTGCTGAATTGACGGATGATTATCTTTCACATACGGGAAGATATATCCGCTGTTTTCCGGGGCGATTCATGGAAGCGCCTGCCATGTTCAAAAGAAAGGGAAAATATTACCTGATGATGTCGGGATGTACAGGTTGGCGTCCCAATCAGGCACGTTCAGCAGTAGCCGGTTCAATTATGGGTGAGTGGGTTGAATTGGGAGATCCGTGTCTGAATGATACGACAGGCACCACTTTTCACTCTCAAAGCACTTGTATTTTCCCCGTGCAAGGGACTGAAGATGCCTTTATCTATATGGGTGACCGCTGGAATCCGGAAGACGCGATTGATGGGAGGTATGTATGGCTTCCGGTAAAATTTGAGGATGATCGTTTTTTTATCGAATGGAAAGATTCGTGGAAAAAAGATTTGTTTGATTCGTTGTGAGAGAATGAAAAAAAATAAAAACAGAAAAAAGGGAAAAGAAGAGAAAATGGAATTTAAAACGCAGGTGTTGAGGTTTATATGCTCATTTATGATGATATGCTTGTTTAGTAATCTTTCGGGACGTACAGTTGAAATCGATTTGTCGGGAGAATGGGGGTTTCAAACGGATGTAATGGACTTCAGAAGAGGATCATTATCACCCCGGTATAATCATAAGTTACAGGAGAAGATTGTCCTTCCGGGAATAACCGATGATTTCCAGATTGGTTATAAATCACCTTACCGGCACATCGACCGCCTGACACGTAAATATGAATATATGGGACCGGCCTGGTATCAACGCGAAATAACTATTCCCGCAGAATGGAAAGGCAAAAGGATATTCGTTTATTTTGAAAGGACACACTGGTTAAGTTCTATCTATGTTGATACAAAGGAGATTAGTAAGGTTGATTATATCAGTGTGCCTCATGTACATGATCTTACCGGTTTTGTGACGCCGGGCAAGACTCACCTGATTACAGTCTGTATCGACAATCGTTTTCAGTACAATACACATAAATGGAATCATGCACATACTGAATTTACCCAGATTAACTGGAATGGAATCCTCGGTGAGATGAAACTGATGGCTTTAGATCCTGTTTATCTCGATGATTTACAGGTTTATCCTGATATCAGCGATAATTCGGTGAAAGTAAAAATTCAGATTAAGAATTATTCAAAATCAAAATTCACAGGAAAAGCTGCTTTTTCAATTCAAGGAGATAATTATAATTTAAAGAAAGAGATTGCAGTTAGCGGAAAAGATTCTGTTTTCGTCGTTGAGGAGAAAATATTATTAGGTGACAATATAAGATTGTGGGATGAATTCAATCCCCATCTTTATAACATAAGTTGTGAGTTGACAACCCAAACAGAAGAAAAAACCTGTCAGCACGAGAAGGCGACAGTTTTCGGTATGCGGGAAGTTAAACAGGGGAAAAACCATGTTTTAATTAATAACCGGCCTGTTCATCTGAGAGGCAATGTAGAAAATGCCGTATTTCCGAAGACCGGTTATGCTCCTGTTGACGACGCTTCGTGGGAACGTTTGATGTTAATTATGAAAGACTATGGAATGAATCATATGCGTTTTCACTCCTGGTGTCCTCCGAAAGCCGCATTCAGAATGGCCGATAAGCATGGCATTTACCTGGAAGTAGAAATGCCTATGTGGGGCAAGGATGCCGAACCGGATGAAGACCGCTATAATTTCTTTCGCCGGGAACAACTGGCAATACTCAGGGAATATGGTAACCATCCATCCTTTATTTTGTATTGTAACGGGAATGAGATAACCGGCAATTTTGATTTCATAGAAGAATTAACAGCCAATGGACGTGCCATTGATAACCGGCACCTTTACAGCGGTTCCACTGCCCGTACCCGTGTAAAATCGGATCAGTATTATGTGTCGCAGCAAACAAACAAAGGGCCGGTCAAAGTTTATGAAGGATTGCCTCAAACCAACTGGGACAGAAGCGCTGAGTCGGATGTCGACGTACCTGTTATTTCACACGAAACCGGTCAGCGCTGTGTTTATCCGAATTTTAATGAAATCGCGAATTTTACCGGTCCGGTTGAGGCCAGAAACTTTGAGGTTTTCAGAGAAATGCTGGAAGCAAACGGAATGCTCGATCAGGCTCATGACTTTTTCCGGGCTTCTGGAGCGCTTACTGTGGTAGAATATAAAGCAGTTATTGAAGCTTTACTCAGGTCAGATAAATCCGCTGGTTTCCAGTTACTGTCGATCAACGATTTTCCTGGTCAGGGATATGCACCGGTAGGTATACTTGATCCGTTCTGGGAGTCGAAGGGGTTGATAACGCCTGAAAAATTCAGGGAGTTTTGTGCGCCTACGGTCGCATTGCTGCGCTATGATAAGAGTATATTTTATGCGAATGAGACTTTTACAGCAAAGGCTGAAGTGTACAACTATAGTCGTGCCGCAATAAAAAACGCAAAAATATCGTGGAGTGTGACTGACAACTCAGGAAAGATTCTCCGGAAAGGAAGATTAAAAACGCAAACCATAGCTAATGACGGAGTTTTTCCGGTAGGAGACCTCACGTTTAATCTCAGGGGAATTGATGTCCCACAGAAACTTTCAGTCAACCTTTTCATTAATGATGATATTAAAAACAGCTGGAATATATGGGTATATCCACATCATAATATCCTGATGAATTCTACCGAAGAGGTATTGTACACAAGGGAATTTAACGAACAGGCAAAACAATACTTGTCTCAGGGGAAAAAGGTAGTTTTTTGTCCGATGCCGAATAAGGTAAAAGGCCGCAAATCGACTTTTCATAATCATTTCTGGAATCCTATCATGTTTGCCTGGCATCCAAAGACAATTGGCTGTCTGATTCATGAAAATCACCCTGTTTTCGATCACTTTGTCACTGATTATCACACTGATTGGCAATGGTGGGATATTCTTGAAAATGCAAAAGTCATTGAAATGCAAAATACTCCGGACGAGTTACGTCCTTTTATTCAGGTAATCGACAGTTACGATAACAATGAAAAACTCGGAATTGGCTTTGAAGCAAAAGCAGGTAATGGTAAATTACTTGTACTGGCGCTGAATACGGAGAAAGACATGGAGAGCCGTCCGGCTACCAGGCAGTTGCTAAAGAGTATAGATATGTATGTTAACAGTGATAAGTTCAATCCGGAGATAACAATAAGTGAAGATTTTATTCAGTCATTTTTAATCTCTGAGAAAAAATAGAATAATGAAACTAATTCTCAATATAATATTCCTGCTGATATCTATCTGTGCTTCTTTTGCCCAGGAAATTCGCCTGACTGAGTTTGCAGATTTGAAGCAGATTTACGGAGAGCAAATGTCTTCAGATTATTTGTTACCCATGAATGAGTTGGGAGTTGATTTTGGTTATGTTTTGTATGAGTCGGAGGTATTGATTGAATCAGAAGAATCTGTGCTAAATGTAGAAAACATAAGGGATTTTGCCGCTGTATATCTTGGTGAAGTATTACAAGGAACGATTACAGACAATCAGAAGCAGCTAAGGCTTAAATCGAAACCGGGAAAATACAGGTTGAGATTATATGTTGAGAATATCGGACGGATTACTTATGGTCCGGAAATATTGGATAATTCAAAAGGGGTCTTCGGTGATATTCAATTAAATGGAGAAACAGTTGATAACTGGACAATGATTGAGTTGAATGTGAGGTCGTGTGACGTCAAACAACTGAAATTTGGTGATTTCGGGAAAAAGACAACTCCCGGATTTTTCAAAGCCTGTTTTTCAACGAACAGACCCCGTGATAAATATCTGGATATTTCAGGTTGGGGAATGGGTGAAGCCTGGATTAATGGGAAGTATATCGGTTCATTCTGGGAAAAAGAAAAACAGCAATCTATCCTGGTTCCGGCTACTATTCTAAAAAAAGGAATGAATGAAATCGTTGTTTTCGAATTGAAAAACCACCAGCAAAAGTCATTGAGATTTTCGTGTAACCCCGTATTTAAGTGAAAAAATATTATGAACAATAGTCAAATGAAAATGAACAGAGCAATTTATTTAGTATCGTTAGTCTTGTTGAGTACGTTTGTCTTCGCGCAAAACAAGAAAGGAATGCCCTTATACAAAAATCCTAAACAAAATATAGAAAAGCGAGTGAATGATTTATTGTCCAGAATGACCCTGGAAGAAAAAGTATTCCAGCTGAACCAGTATACACTCGGACGTAATGATAACAAGAACAATATAGAGGATGTGCTGAAACAAAAGCCGGCAGAGTTGGGTTCGGTTATCTACTTCAACAGCGATCCGAAACTTCGTAATGAAGTGCAACGTCAGGCGATGGAAAAATCGCGTTTGGGTATCCCGATGATATTCGGTTATGATGTTATCCATGGTTACAGAACTGTTTATCCGATATCTCTGGCGCAGGCATGTTCGTGGAATCCTGATCTGGTGGAGCAGGCTTGCGCGGTTGCAGCTCAGGAGGCCAGAATGTCGGGTGTTGACTGGACTTTCTCTCCTATGATCGATGTAGCACGCGATGGACGTTGGGGACGGGTAGCTGAAGGATATGGTGAGGACCCTTATACAAATGCGGTTTTCTGTGTGGCTTCGGTAAAAGGGTATCAGGGAAAAGATATGTCTGATCCCAAGAAAGTAGCGGCCTGTCTTAAACATTATATTGGTTACGGAGCTTCGGAGGGTGGACGTGATTATGTTTATACCGAAATATCTGCCCAGTCGCTGTGGGATACCTATATGTTACCTTATGAAGCAGGAGTTAAGGCCGGAGCAGCGACACTGATGAGTTCTTTCAACGACATAAGCGGAACGCCCGGTACTGCTAATGCATACATCCTGCGGGACATATTAAAAAACCGTTGGAAACACGATGGTTTTGTCGTTTCCGATTGGGGAGCCATTCAGCAACTCAGGTCTCAGGGAGTGGCAGGTGATAAAAAGGAAGCTGCACTTAAAGCTTTTACTGCCGGTGTGGAAATGGACATGATGAATAATTGCTATGATATGCATCTGGCTGAATTGGTAAAGGAAGGAAAAGTACCAATGTCGATGCTCGATGATGCGGTAAAACGTGTGTTGCGTGTGAAATTTCGCCTGGGACTTTTTGAAAATCCGTATACTCCGGAAACAGATGAAAAAGAACGTTTCCTCTTGCCCGCCAGTTTGAAGATTGCTGAACAACTTGCAGAAGAGTCGCTGGTGTTGCTTAAAAATGAAAATAATACCTTGCCATTGTCGGGTCAAACGAAGATAGCCGTAATAGGACCATTGGCAAAAAGCAGGTGGCATTTGCTGGGTTCCTGGGCAGCACATGGAAATACGGATGATGTGATAACGATTTATGATGGACTGGAAACTGAATTGGGAAATAACGTTCAACTTTCGTATGCTGAAGGATGCGCATTTGATGGTAATGATACATCAAAATTTGCCGAAGCTCTGGATGCCGCAACAAAATCGGATGTCGTAATTCTTTGTCTGGGAGAGAAAAAAGACTGGAGTGGAGAAAATGCATCACGTTCGACTATCGCTTTACCCAAGATCCAGGAGGATTTGGTAATGGAATTGAAAAAGGCAGGTAAACCGCTTATTTTACTGCTTTCAAGCGGACGTCCACTCGAACTTAACAGATTAGAACCGTTGAGTGATGCCATGGTAGCAATATGGCAGCCCGGTATTATGACGGGCAAAGCCGTTGCGGGCATACTAAGCGGACGGGTGAATCCATCCGGAAAGTTATCGATGACATTTCCATATTCTACAGGACAAATTCCGGTTTATTACAATGCACGGCAAAGTGCACGTACCCATCAGGGTAAATATCAGGATATCCCGACAACTCCTCTTTATGGATTTACCCATGGTTTGAGCTATACAAATTACGTGTATGGTGACATGAAGGCTTCTGCAACAAAAATAAAACGCGGAGATAAATTGTCGTTTGATATTGCTGTTACAAACTCAGGAAAAATGGATGGAAAGGAAACTGTACACTGGTTTATCTCTGATCCTGTCTCAACGATATCCCGACCGGTAAAGGAGCTGAAATATTTTGAAAAGCAGTTGTTAAAGGCCGGAGAAACCAGGGTGTTCAGGTTTGAAGTTGATTTAATGCGTGATTTCGGGTTCGTGGATAGCACTGGTAAACGCTTTTTAGAATCGGGTGATTATTATGTGATGGTAAAAGATAAGAAAATAAAAATAGAATTAGTGGATTAGCCCTTTGAAGAATCTTAAAATCAATATTATTATGAAAAATCGGAATTATGCATTGCATACCACCATGCTGGCCATGATTTTTCTGACGCAATGGCCTTCGTTTCTGAATGCTAATGATATGATCAGTTGGGATGGAGTTAATGATTTATGGGAAATTCAGGTTGTCAGAAATAACTCAGATGAGATAGTTAAAAATGAAATTGTGAATGATAATTCATTTTCATTGGAAGGACTGGAAAGTAATGTGGAGTATTATGTTAAAGTCAGGACAATCAACATGGTTTACTCCGGCTGGGTCAGTTCCGGTGTTTTCACCCTGACATCAACTACCACATTTAATCCCTGGTTGGTTAGCAATCTGGTATTTAAATGTGAAAATCAAACCCTGAAAATAATTTCGGAAGTGGAGCAGTTGGTGAAAATTTTCAGTCTGGATGGCAGCCTCAAGCGCAATGTCGGTTTATCAAAAGGAGAGACAATCGTAAGAGGTCTTGAAAAAGGAATATACCTGATTAACAATCAAAAAATAGCAATACGATAGTTTGTCTCTGAAAATGAATAAAAGATAAAGGTTATGAAGAAATTTGATTTTCTCGTTCAATCGTTTTTGTTGACCGTTACTTTGGTCTTGCTGAGCGTAATGTCTTACGCTTCGGACGATTTTTGTGCCTGGGAGTTAAAAACCGGACACAACGGGATTACAGGGACTCCGCTTACATTCACGGAAAAATCGATGACGCTTGAACTCTGGCTGAATATGGCTGAAGGGAAAAACGAAACAGAAAAAATGACTATTCTGGGAACCATGGATAGCAACAACCGGGGAGTACTTTTAAGTTTAAGAAAAAATGCGGAGAATAATAACGCGCTGGAGATACGCTTTTTTGCTGTTAATCCGCAAAAAGCAAACATCTTGTTTTTTATTCCTGTAAGCGAGTTTACCGGGAAATGGGGACATTTGGCTTTTGTTGTTTCAGAAGCGGAAAATAAGGCATACGCTTATGTGAATGGGAACCTTTATAGTGCGACGACAGCTACCGGAGGATGGATTGGCAATTCCAATATTGCCCTGGCGATTGGAAGTTGGTACAGCGACCCCAAGCTCTACGGAAAAATAGCTGATGTGCGTGTTTGGAAAACAGCCCGCACGGCAGATGAAATAAAAACAAATTTCAGAAAGCATATTGAAGAGAACAATCCGGATTTGGTTGTTAATTATCAATTTACTTCATATCAAAGGGAAATAAGCAATGTGGCAGGTTCGTTCAATTATGCAGTCTGTAATCCGGAACTTAACTGGAATCTCTATCATGGACATGAAATTCTGGCCCAAAAACCCACTGATATCTCGATAAATCAGTATACAGTTACCTGGAGCGGTAAAAATACTTTAGCTGCTGATAATGAAATAACGGGGAATTACATCGTAACGATAGAGCCGGAAACCGGGAAAAATCTGCGTAATCCATTGACCGGATGGGTGCTTTACGGAAGTCCGGGGTCGGCATCCGACTTTTGGACCAAACTTGATAATATAAGTGTTCCCGGCGTAAGTAATCCTGTTCAGATTGCTGATTATGCCAATACGCTCTATATCCGTACAAGCTGGACGGCCTTAAATCCGAGTGAAGGAGTTTATGGCTGGAATACAAACACCGGACTTAAATGGATGATTGATAACGCACGCCAGAGAGGAATGCGGTTGGCTTTCCGGGTTGTTGTTGACAGCAGGGATAAAAGTGAGGATTTTACGCCTAAATATGTGAAGGACGCAGGTGCAGAGGGCTTTACTTCAGGTTCGAATAATCAACGTTGGTCTCCTTATCCCGATGATCCGGTTTTTCAGGCGAAATATGCAAAATTCGTGGAAGCTTTTGCCCAAAAGTTTAATGATCCGGATGCGGTTGACTTTATCGATGGTTTTGGCCTGGGTTTGTGGGGCGAAGCCCATAATATGAGATATAAGAATTATTCGAATAGGGAAAGTGTACTCAAATGGGTGGTTGATTTGTATGCAAAACATTTCACTAAAATTCCATTGGCTATTAATTACCACAGACTTATCGGTACGGAGAAAAGTTGGGGAAGTCCTGACAGTGAGTCGGAAAGACTTCTGGAATATGCGTTCAGCAAAGGATATGTATTGCGTCAGGATGCATTTGGCATGACGGATTATTACCAGCAATGGGAAAAAAATATCGCAGCCAAATGGGTTTTCAAACGACCGGTTATCATGGAAGGCGGATGGGTTACCAACTCGCACAGTTGGTGGAACGACCCACGCGGCTATGTAACGGTAGCCGATGTCCGGCAGGGTGAGTTCGATGACTCTAAGGAAGCCCGTGTAAACACGATGGATTTTCGCATTAATGAGGTCAATACATGGTTTGAATCCTCATTTAATTTGGTTAAGGAATTTATTGCCGAAGGAGGTTATCGACTTTATCCTGACCGTTTATCACTTCCTAAAGAAGTAAATAGTGGTTCTATGATAACAATAGCGCACCGGTGGAATAATCTGGGTTGGGGATATTGTCCAGCCAACATTCCGGTATGGAATCAGAAATATAAAGTTGCTTTTGGCTTGATGGATGGAAACGGCAATGTGGTTACCAGCATGGTCGATAACCAGACTGATTTGTCAAAATGGCTGAAAGGTACGCCTTCTTCTTATGTGTTTACAACATCAATCAGCGGAGTTCCTGCCGGTTTGTATAAATGGGTTGTTGCCATTGTGGATGTAACTAAAAACAATGTACCCGGAATTCAAATATCGGCAAAAGAGAACATAACTGCTACGGGATGGCTGCAATTGTTTGACGTGAAAATAAAATAATCAGTATGAAACGAACATGAACTAATTTAATCAATTATTACACCCTTGTGTATGATTAAATTAGTTCATCGAGAGTTCCATACGACAACTAAAAAATAAAATTAAAACGTATGAACAAAAGGGACATAAAGTTCCGGATTTATTATTAATAATCTTTTAAAATTAAATGTATGATGAGAAATGTTAACCCTGTTTTTCGTTTAGTATCAGTTACATTATTGGTACTTGTAAATGTATTATTTGTACATGCAGAAAAAGGAGACTTTGGTGCATGGGAGCTCAAAAGCGGGCATGGTGGCATGTCTTGCGGAACCGTTGGCTTTGCGGAGAAATCAATAACAATTGAATTCTGGATGTATCTGAATTCAGCAGATGTTGAAAAGATTGCTATTTTAGGAACTTCAGGTCCTGACGCAGGATTTTTAGTCAGTGTAAGGGCTAATTCGGCAAATGCCGGTGCGCTTGAATTGAGGTTGTTTGCGAAAGACACGCAAAAAAATACAGCGCACTTTTATATTCCCCGCGAATATTTTGTAGACAAATGGGTGCATGTTGCCTACGTAATCTCAGCTGAAGAAGAAAAGGCTTATGCATATCTGAATGGAGGCTACTTTGCAGAAAAAGATGCTATCGGAGGTTATTTTGGGAACAGCACAACTGCATTGGGTATCGGACAATGGTGGAGCGATCCTAAGCCTTACGGTAAGTTAGCGGAAATCCGCATTTGGAATATTGCCCGTACCGGGGATGAAATAGCTGCAAACTACAACAGGCCTCTGACCGGAACAGAAGACGGCTTGTATATTTATTACAACTTCGATGATTTCGCTCAGATAATAAGTAACGTTGCTAACCCTGGCACCAATAATGGTTCTTTGTCACCTGCTGCAACCTGGAGCGATGTGCATGCTTACGAAGTGCTTTCCGCTATTCCGGCAAACTTATCGTTAACTGCGAATACACTTACCTGGAATGGAACGGCAGAAAGTTTTGAACTGGAAGTCGTTGAGAAAGGAACAAATAATGTTGTTAAAACGGATGTTGTTACCGGAAATTCTTACTCGCTTGCTGAACTTGGCCTTGATGGAAATAAGGAGTATTATGCAAATGTGAGAGCTAAAAATGCGCTGTTTTATTCGGGCTGGGCAACAACTAATTCGAATACATCGGGCATCGAGGATATTAATAGCAGTAACTTAACGGTTTTCACCCGGAATAATGCAATCATTGTTAATTCGGATGTTGTCCGCAAGCTTAATGTGTTTGCTGTTGATGGACGTTTGGTACGTTCCGTAGATTTGTCGGTGGGAGAAAATGTGATCAATAATATCTCGAGAGGTATGTATCTGATAGATAAACAGAAAGTTGTAGTTTATTGAGTTGCTTGCCATTGATTGTTTTTCTCAAAATATATATACTACCTTGAATAACATAGTAAAAAAATGAATATGAAGACATTGAAAATGAAATTATTACCGGTATTTTTATTTCTTGTGGTTTGCCTTACCGGTTATGCTGAAACAATTAAAATCTTAGCCATCGGGAATAGTTTTTCCGAGGATGCGGTTGAAAATTATTTGTATGAACTGGGACAGGCGGATAATGTGACTTTCATTATTGGAAACATGTATATCGGCGGTTGTAGTCTGGAAACGCACTGGAATAATGCCAATAACAACAGTGCTGCGTATGAATACCGTAAGATAGTAAATGGAGTTAAATCCAATACGGCAAGTACAAAACTGGAGACCGCGATTGCCGATGAAGATTGGGATTACATTACTTTTCAGCAGGTGAGTCAGAATTCCGGAATGTACAATACGTATTTTCCTTATTTAACCAATTTGCTGGCTTATGTGAAAACGAAGGCTACCAATCCGAACGTGAAGTATGCTTTGCACATGACATGGGCTTATCAGCAGAACTCAACCCACTCAGGTTTTGCTAATTACAACAAGGACCAAATGACCATGTATAATGGTATACTCGATGCGGTAAGCCGTAGTGCGACAGCTGAAAATATCAGCATCATTATTCCATCCGGTACAGCAATTCAAAATGCCCGCACCAGTTTTATCGGCGATAATCTTTGTCGCGACGGATATCATCTGGATTATAACATCGGGCGTTATACAGCTGCATGTACGTGGTATGAAAAAATAACCGGAAAGAATGTACTTAGTAATACTTATGCTCCTCCAAGTCTTTCGGAAAGAAATGCTGAAGTTGCCCGTAAGGCTGCTCACAGCGCCGTACAGGATCCGTTAAAAGTTACAGATGTGGTTGTTGAATTGGAACAACCTACCGGAAATTTTAACGCGTGGAATCTGACTACTGTTGGTCACAATGGGTTAAATAGTGGTGTTCTTGCTTTCGCTGAAAAAAGCATGACACTGGAAACCTGGCTTTATATCGATGATACCAGCGGTAACAATAAAACTGGTGTCAATGTCATATCGAACCGACACAATGGTAACCAGGGCTTTTCGGTGAATTTAGCGAGCAACAGTGCAACCAGTAAAGTAGATGTGAGATTCGTATTTAAGAATACAAAAAATGATGGAACTTACGATCAGGCTTTTGCAATATTTTTACCCCGTGAAGCATTTTCGAATCAGTGGGGACATTTAGCTTTTGTAATTTCCTCGGATGAACTGAAAGCCTATGCTTATCTGAACGGAGAGCTTTATGATGTTATTGAAGATTTTTATACAAACTGGGTAGGCAATCGCGTGACCGACCAGTTGTGGATAGGACGCTGGTACACGAACGATCCTACCTTTTATGGTAAAATGGCTGATATCCGGGTATGGAATGTTGCCCGGAGTGCAACGGAAATAGCAGAAAACTACAATCAACGCCTGAAAGGAAATGAAACAGGTCTGTATATCTATTACAACTTCGATAATTTCGATCAGACTGTCATGAATGTAGCTAATCCCGGCACCAACAATGGTTCTTTGCTTCCTGCCGCTACGTGGACGACTATGCATTCGTATGAAGTTCTTTCCGGGAAACCTGTAAATCTGGCTATCGCGAGCAATATGCTGACCTGGGAAGCCACAGGCGAAAGCTGGATGGTAGAATTTGTTGAAAAGACAAGTGAGAATATCTTGCTGAGTGAACAGGTAGAAACAACTGCTTTCTCGCTTGAGAATCTGAATCTGCCGGATGGCGCAGATTATTTTATACGTGTACGAACTTTCAGCAATAATGTGTATTCTGATTGGGCGTCCATTGATATGAATACGACCGGATTAGCGGGAGTGCAATCGGATGTAAAGGTTTCTTTTGACGGCGATTTGCTGGTCGTGACATCTGACATTGCCCGTTCATTCAATTTATTTGCTGTTGACGGCCGTTTGATTCGTTCGGTAAATCTGATTGCAGGGAGAAACGAAATCAGAGGCCTTGAAAGGGGATTTTATCTGGCTGAAAAGCAAAAGATATTTGTAAAATAAGTCAAAGAAGA